>NZ_CALRZC010000327.1:0-6897 GCF_943372545.1 Variovorax sp. YR752
TCGCCTCCGACCTCGACGCCGCCACCCGCAAGCAGCTCGACCGCGGCGCGCGTGTGACCGAACTGCTCAAGCAGCCGCAGTACAGCCCGCTGCCGATCAGCCTGATGGGCGCCACGCTGTACGCCGTCAACAAGGGCTACCTCGACGACATCGACGTCAAGAAGGTGCTGCCCTTCGAGCACGGCCTGCACCAGCACCTGAAGTCCAGCCACGCCGGCCTGCTCGCCAAGCTCGAGAAGGACAAGGCCATGGACAAGGATGCCGAAGCCGAACTGAACAACGCGATCGCGGCGTTCAAGAAGTCCTTCGCTTGAGTCCGAACTGACGACCAGGAGCAGCTGCCATGGCAGTCGGCAAGGAAATACGCGGCAAGATCAAATCGGTGGAGAACACCAAGAAGATCACCAAGGCCATGGAGATGGTCGCCGCCTCGAAGATGCGCAAGGCGCAGGAACGCATGCGTGCGGCCCGGCCTTACGCGGACAAGATCCGCAACATCACCGCTCACCTGTCGCAGGCGAACCCGGAGTACCGCTCGCCCTACATGCGCGCGGCCGAGACGCCCAAGAAGGTCGGCTTCATCGTCGTCAGCACCGACAAGGGTCTGTGCGGCGGCCTGAACACCAACATCCTGCGTGCCGTCACCAGCAAGATGAAGGACGTGCAGGCGGCCGGCGCCAGCGTCGAGGCGGTGGCGATCGGCAACAAGGGCTTCAGCTTTCTCAACCGCATCGGCGCCACCGTGGTCAGCCATGCGACGCAGCTCGGCGACGCGCCGCAGCTCGAGAAGCTGATCGGCCCCGTCAAGGTGATGCTCGATGCCTTCGCCGAAGGCCGGCTCGATGCCGTCTACCTCTGCTACACGCGTTTCATCAACACGATGAAGCAGGAGTCGACGATCGAGCAGCTGCTGCCGCTGTCGGCCGCACGCCTGGAGCAGACCGCGGCCGAGAAGGCGCAGTACGGCTGGGACTACATCTACGAGCCGGACGCGCCGACCGTCATCGACGAACTGCTGACGCGTTATATCGAGGCGCTGGTCTACCAGGGCGTGGCCGAGAACATGGCGTCCGAGCAATCGGCCCGCATGGTGGCCATGAAGGCCGCGACCGACAACGCCGGCACGCTGATCGGTGAGCTCAAGCTCGTCTACAACAAGACGCGCCAGGCCGCGATCACCAAAGAGCTCTCGGAAATCGTCAGCGGCGCCGCCGCCATCAGCGGCTGAAGCCCGCCCCTCACGAATACTGTTTGAAGGATCCCAAAAATGGCCAACACTCAAGCACAGGGCAAGATCGTTCAGTGCATCGGCGCCGTGGTCGACGTCGAGTTCCCGCGCGACAAGATGCCGCGCATCTATGACGCGCTCAAGCTCGAAGGCTCGGCACTCACGCTCGAAGTCCAGCAGCAGCTCGGCGACGGCATCGTGCGCACCATCGCGCTGGGTTCGTCCGACGGCCTGCGCCGCGGCCTGATGGTGTCCAACACCGGCGCCGCGATCACCGTGCCGGTCGGCAAGGCGACGCTCGGCCGCATCATGGACGTGCTCGGGACGCCGATCGACGAGCGCGGCCCGGTCAGCAGTGAACTGTCCGCCTCGATCCACCGCAAGGCACCGAGCTACGACGAGCTGAGCCCCTCGCAGGAACTGCTCGAGACCGGCATCAAGGTGATCGACCTGATCTGCCCGTTCGCCAAGGGCGGCAAGGTCGGCCTGTTCGGCGGCGCCGGCGTCGGCAAGACCGTCAACATGATGGAGCTGATCAACAACATCGCCAAGGCGCACTCGGGTCTGTCCGTGTTCGCCGGCGTCGGTGAGCGCACCCGCGAGGGCAACGACTTCTATCACGAGATGGCCGATTCGGGCGTCGTGAACCTGGAGAACCTGCCTGAGTCGAAGGTGTCGATGGTCTACGGCCAGATGAACGAGCCGCCGGGCAACCGCCTGCGCGTCGCGCTGACCGGCCTGACCATCGCCGAGTCGTTCCGCGACGAAGGCAAGGACGTTCTCTTCTTCGTCGACAACATCTACCGCTACACGCTGGCCGGTACCGAAGTGTCCGCGCTGCTGGGCCGCATGCCTTCCGCCGTGGGCTACCAGCCGACGCTGGCCGAGGAAATGGGCCGCCTGCAGGAGCGGATCACGTCGACCAAGGTCGGCTCGATCACCTCGATCCAGGCCGTGTACGTCCCTGCGGACGACCTGACCGACCCGTCGCCGGCGACCACCTTCGCCCACCTGGACGCGACCGTGGTGCTGTCGCGCGACATCGCTTCGCTGGGCATCTACCCCGCGGTCGACCCGCTGGACTCGAACAGCCGCCAGGTCGACCCGAACGTCGTCGGTGAAGAGCACTACTCGACCACCCGCGCCGTGCAGGCCACGCTGCAGCGCTACAAGGAACTGCGCGACATCATCGCCATCCTGGGCATGGACGAACTGTCGCCGGAAGACAAGCTGGCCGTGGCGCGCGCGCGCAAGATCCAGCGTTTCCTGTCGCAGCCCTTCCACGTGGCCGAAGTCTTCACCGGCTCGCCGGGCAAGTACGTGCCGCTGAAGGAAACCATCCGCGGCTTCAAGATGATCGTCAACGGCGAGTGCGACGCACTGCCCGAGCAGGCCTTCTACATGGTCGGCACGATCGACGAGGCCTTCGAGAAGGCCAAGAAGATCAACTAAGGAGCCGTCATGGCAGCGACCATCCACGTCGACGTCGTCTCCGCGGAAGAGAGCATCTTCTCCGGCGAGGCCAAGTTCGTCGCGTTGCCGGGCGAAGGCGGCGAGCTCGGCATCCTGCCGCGCCACACGCCGCTGATCACCCGCATCAAGCCCGGCGCGGTGCGCATCGAGCGGGCCGACAACGGCGAGGAAGAGTTCGTCTTCGTCGCCGGCGGCATCCTCGAGGTGCAACCGGGCACGGTCACCGTGCTGGCTGACACCGCGATCCGCGGCCATGACCTCGACGAGGCCAAGGCCACGGAGGCGAAGAAGCTGGCCGAAGAGGCGATGAAGAACGCCAAGAGCGACATCGACTTCGCCGCCGCGCAGAGCGAGTTCGCCACCATGGCTGCTCAGCTCGCCGCGATCCAGAAGCTGCGCCGCAAGTAGGCGGATCCAGCGACAGGAAGAACCCGCCCGGCGGCAACGCCCGGCGGGTTTCTTCTTTTGCGCGTGTCAGTCCTTGCGTACGCCGAACACCCAGGCGATCGCAGAAAAGCTGACGAAGGCCAGCGCCGTGCTGACCATGATGATGCGTGTCAGCCGCCCGTTGTCGGCGCCATAGCGCTCGCCGAGGATGGCCACGTTGCTGGCGCTCGGCAGCGCGGCGTTGAGCACCAGCACCAGCAGCGCGAACTGCGAGACATCGGCGCCCGCCGCATTGGCGATCACGCCGCCGCTGAGCACCAGCAGCGGATGCACGAACAGCTTGACGAGCGCCACCGGCAGGTAGTCGCGCACGGGCGTGCGCGTGTGCACATGCTGCTGCGCGCGCCACAGCACTGCGCCGATGGTGAACAGCGCCACCGGTGTGGCCGACTCGCCGAGCATGCGCACGATCTCCTTGAACGGCCCCGGCTGCGGCACGCCCAGCGCGGCCACGAGCGCGCCGAGCGCGATCGCCCAGGGCAGCGGGTTGGTCAGCGCGCCGCGCAGCGCGCGGCCGAAGGGCGCGAGCACGCCGTGCTGGCTTGCGGTCTCGCTGGCCGGTCGCAGCTGCGCGAGCGCCAGGCACAGGGAGCTGGTGAAGACGATGTCGATCAGGATGCAGCCGATCAGCGGGCCGGCGCTCTTCTCGCCGAGCAGGCCGATCAGCAGCGGGAAGCCCATGAAGCCGGAGTTCGGAAAGGCGGCGACCAGGGCGCCGAAGGCAGCATCCTTCATCGACACGCCAGCGCCGTCGGGCGTGCGACGCAAGGTCAATGCGATGACGAACACCACCATCAGCAGCGCGCTGCCGCCCCAGATGGCAATCAGCACCGGGTCGATCAACTGCGCGAAGGGCATGCTCGCTCCGAAGCGGAACAGCATGCAGGGCAGCGCGAAGAACAGCACGAAGCCGTTCAGCCCCGGGATGGCCGACTCCGGCAGGTAGCCGCGCTGCACGGCCACGTAGCCGAGCAGGACGAGTGCGAAGAAGGGGAAGGTGACGGCCAGGATCGCCTGCATGGCCGTCAGTATCGCAGCGCGGCGAGCGCCGCCGACAGGCTCAGCGAGCCCTCAATGCCAGTGCGCGTCGAGCCGCTGCAGCCGCTCGCGGGCGGCGTGTTCGCCGAACTGCAGCGAGACGGCGCCGAACAGGTGCGAACGCAGGTTCCACAGGTCGCTGCGGTCGCGTGCCCGCAGGATGCGCAGGTCGAGCGCGCAGCGCGGCTCGGTCGGCAGGTCCTTGACCAGGCTGCGGCACAGCTGCCGCAGGAACTCGACCTCGCCCGCATCGTCAGGGGGGCCGGATCGCTCCAGGCGCGTGAAGCGAAGAACGCTGTCGAGGGCCCGCTTCCAGCGGGTGTCTGAGGGCGAGGGCATGGCGTTGTACATCGTTGTGGTCCGCGCCATCCGCCTTCGTGGGGCGGCGCGCCGGCTTGGGGCTGGGGTTCGAAGACGGGAGTGTCCCGATCGGCGCGCGCCGCGCCATGCCCTGGCGCAATGCATTCGCCGCAGTCACTGAAAACGTCACCAGCTTCGTGATCGAGTTCATGCCGCAGGCGACGCCGGCGTGACATTTGCCCAGTGCGGTGTGGCCACGCCGCGCCGCTATGATGGCTCGCTCCAAGTCGATCTCGCCGCCTGCCTTCTCCGTGTCCGAACCCGTCGCTTCGCTCAATCCGGCCCAGCTCGACGCGGTTCACCACCTCGGCGGGCCCTGCCTCGTGCTGGCCGGTGCGGGCTCCGGCAAGACGCGCGTCATCACGCACAAGATCGCCAGGTTGCTGCAGGCCGGCTACGCGCCGGGACAGATCGCCGCGATCACCTTCACCAACAAGGCCGCGGCCGAGATGCGCGAGCGCGTCAAGGCGCTCATCGGCGCGCGTGCCGCCAAGCCGCTGGTGGTCAGCACCTTTCATTCGCTGGGCGTGCGCATGCTTCGGCAGGACGGCGCACGGATCGGCCTGAAGGAGCAGTTCAGCATCATGGACAGCGACGACGTGCTGTCCATCCTGAAGGACGCCGGCGGCAGCAACGACAACGCGCTCGCGCGACGCTGGCAATGGGCGATCAGCCTGTGGAAGAACCAGGGGCTGACGAGCGCGCAGGTCGAGCCGGCCGATGACGACGAACGCATCGCGCAGCGCGTGATGCAGCGCTACGAGGAGCGCCTCGCGGCTTTCCAGGCGGTCGACTTCGACGACCTGATCGGCCTGCCGGTGGCGCTGCTGCGGCGCGACGCCGAGGTGCGCGCCAAGTGGCAGGACACGCTGCGCTACCTGCTGGTCGACGAGTACCAGGACACCAACGCCACGCAGTACGAGATGCTCAAGCTGATCGCCGGCGACCGCGCCATGTTCACCGCGGTGGGCGACGACGACCAGAGCATCTATGGCTGGCGCGGCGCGACGATCGATAACCTGCGGCGCCTGCCGGCCGAGTACCCGAACCTCAAGGTCATCCCGCTGGAGCAGAACTACCGCTCCACCGGCCACATCCTGCGCGCCGCCAACGCGGTGATCGGCCACAACCCGAAGCTGTTCGAGAAGAAGCTGTGGAGCGCCTTCGGCGACGGCGAGCCGGTGCGTGTGGTCGAGTGCGACGGCGAGGAGCACGAGGCCGAGCGGGCGGTGGCTTTCATCCAGGCCCAGCGCGGCCAGGGTGGGCAGGTCGCCTTCAAGGACTTCGCGGTGCTCTACCGCGCCAACCACCAGGCCCGCGTGTTCGAGAAGGCGCTGCGCCGCGCGAACATTCCGTACAAGGTGTCGGGCGGGCAGAGCTTCTTCGACCGCGCCGAGATCAAGGATCTGTGCGGCTGGCTGCGCCTGCTCGTCAACAACGACGACGACCCGGCCTTTCTGCGCGCCGTCAGCACGCCCAAGCGCGGCATCGGCAACCAGACGCTGGCCAGCCTCGGCGAGTTCGCGGCCAAGTGGAAGACCAGCCTGTACGAGGCGCTGTTCGCCGAGAGCCTGGGCACGATGCTGAATGCACGTGCGGTCGGCTCGCTGCACGAATTCGGCCGCTATGTGAACGACCTCGAGTACCGCGCCCGCCACACTGTCGGCGCCGAGGATGCCAAGGCGCTGCTGCTCGGATGGCTGAAGGACATCGCCTACGAGAAGCACCTCTACGAGGGCGAGGACAGCGAGAAGCTCGCCGCGGCGCGCTGGTCCAACGTGATGGATTTCGTCGACTGGATCGCCAAGCGCTGTGGCGGCGAGATCGAGAACGACGGCGGCGTATCCGTCGAGACGGAGAAGAAGAGTGTGCTCGAGGTGGCACAGACCATCTCGGTGATCATCAGCCTGGCCGAACGCGGCGACGAGCAGGACGTGGTGACGCTGTCGACCTTGCATGCCGCCAAGGGCCTGGAGTGGCCGCATGTCGTGCTGGCAGGCGTCAACGAGGGCCTGCTGCCGTTTCGCAGCGAAGACGACGAGATGACCCCGCAGCGGCTGGAGGAGGAACGCCGGCTGATGTACGTCGGCATCACCCGGGCGCGCACGACGCTGGCGGTGAGCACGTTGCGCCGGCGCAAGCGCGGCCGTGACACGGTGGCGGGCGTGCCCAGCCGCTTCATCGCCGAGATGAAGCTGCACGAGGTGCAGCAGAAGGAAGACCCGCGTGCCAAGCTGAAGGCGCTGCGTGAGGCCGCCGCGGCGCGCGCCGGGGCGGCGGCAGCGAAGGTGGAGCCATGAGCATTCTCCCGCTGGCCCTCGCGCTGTCGGCGGCGCTGGCCATCGCCGCGG
>NZ_CALRZC010000328.1:0-6849 GCF_943372545.1 Variovorax sp. YR752
CCTCCGCGGCCGGTTCGGCAACCGGCAGCGGCAGCGCCGCGTCACCCGGCAGCAGTGACCGCACCACCTCGAGCAGGTGCCCCGCGGCCAGCACGCGCAAGCCGCGCACGCGCGCCGCCTGCGCTGCGCTGGCCGTCGGCAGCACCATCGCTCGGGCGGCCGCACCGCTCTCCTGCGCTGCCGCCAGCGCCATCGCCAGTGCGCCACGCACGGGCCGCAGCTCGCCGGCCAGCGACAGTTCGCCGGCAAATTCGAAGGCGTCCAGCTTGGCCGCATCGAGCTGGCCGTTGGCCGCCAGGATGCCCAGCGCGATAGGCAGGTCGAAACGACCCGACTCCTTGGGCAGGTCGGCAGGTGCCAGGTTGACGGTGATGCGCTTGTTGGACGGGAACTCCAGCGCACTGGTCTGCAGGGCAGCACGGACCCGTTCGCGCGCCTCCTTCACCTCGGTGTCGGCGAGGCCAACGAGCGTGAAACTCGGCAAGCCGTTGGCGAGGTGGACCTCGACGGTGACGGGCGGCGAGCGCAGTGCATCGAGGGCACGGCTGTGGACGACGGCGAGTGACATGGCGCTGATTGTTCGAGCGCTACCAGGCCAGCGTCTGTCCCCCGCGCGGGTGGCGCGAGGGGTGCCCCCGACGATCCCCACGAAGGGGGTGCGCTACAGTCGGCGAGACACCCACCCTGCCGCATGAACCTCATCCAGCTGCGCTACTTCGTCCGCGTTGCCGAGATGGGCAGCTTCAGCAAGGCCGCCATCGAGCTGGATGTCGCGCAGCCGGCGCTGAGCCGCCAGGTGCGCCTGCTGGAAACCGACCTGCGCGTCACGCTGCTGCAGCGCACCGGCCGCGGCGTGCTGCTGACCGAGGCGGGCAAGCGTCTCTACGATCATGCGATCGGCATCCTGCAGCTCGTTGCACACGCCCGCGAAGACCTCAGCGCCAACCGCGACGAGGCCACCGGCCGCATCGTCATCGGCCTGCCGCCGAGCATGGGCCGCATGCTGACGCTGCCCCTGGTCGACGCGTTCAAGCAGCACCTGCCGAAGGCGCGGCTGGCGATCGTCGAAGGCTTGTCGGCGCACATCGTCGAGTGGATCTCCACCGGCCGCGTCGACCTCGGCCTGGTCCACAACCCGGATGCCAACCCGGCGATCGAGACGCTGCACGTGCTCGACGAACCGCTGTGCCTGGTCAGCGCGGCCAAGGGGGCGGCGCGCAAGCAGGCGCCGCTGCCGCTGGCCGAGCTGGCGATGCTGCCGCTGGTGCTGCCCGAGCACAGCCATGCGATCCGCAAGCTGCTGGAGACGCAGGCGGCGCTGGGTGGGCTGAAGCTGAACATCGCCTACGAGGTGTCCAGCGTCAGCGCCATCCTCGAGCTGGTGCGCAGCGGGCATGGCCATGCGGTGCTCGCGCCGAGCGCGATCGCCGCCTCGGGCCAGGCAGCCGCCTTCCGCATGCGGCAGCTGGCCGAAGGCGTGCTGACCAGCACGCTGTGCATGGCGGTGTCGGCGCACAAGCCGGCCACGCCGCTGGTCAAGCGCTCGATGCGCATGCTGCATGAGCTGGTGATGGCCAGCGTCGCCAACGTGGTTGGCTCGCGAGCCCATAACAGGATGCGATAGCAGCTAGCGGCGCCATTCGATTGGCGTGGTCTTGCTGGCGCCGCAGAATCGTTTCTCCCTTCATCCCCCGGGCGGACACGGCGCGACCATGAGCCAAGGCATCAGCGGCATCTCGTCGATGGCGACGCGCACCCTGCTCGCGGAGTTGTCGCGCGCCTGCGAGCAGCGCAGCGGCGTGGCGGTGGCCTTCGAGTCGGTCGGCGGCGTCGATGCCGCGAAGCGCGTGCAGGCCGGCGAGCCGTTCGACGTGGTCGTGCTGGCGTCGGACGCCATCGCGAAGCTGGCCGATGCGGGCCGAGTGCTGGCCGACAGCGTGGTCGACCTGGTTCACTCCGGCGTGGCGGTGGCGGTGAAGGCCGGCGCGCCGCGACCCGATCTGTCCGACGAAGCCGCGGTGAAGCGAGCCGTTCTGGCCGCCAGGAGCATCGGTTACTCCACCGGCCCGAGCGGCACGGCCTTGCTCAAGCTGTTCGAGCGCTGGGGCATCACTGCGCAGATCGAAGGCCGCCTCGTGCAGGCGCGCGCTGGCGTGCCGGTCGGCTCGCTCGTCGCCGGCGGGGAGGTCGAGCTCGGCTTCCAGCAGCTGTCCGAGCTGATCCATGTCGAAGGCATCACCATCGTCGGCCCGTTGCCGGTGGCGATCCAGATCGACACTGTCTTCTCCGCCGCCGTCTGCACCACCTCGCCCAGGCCCGACGCCGCCCGCGCGCTGATCGCGTTCATGGCCTCGTCGGAGACGGCCGATGCCAAGCGCCGCCAGGGCATGGACCCGGCCTGACCTCCCAGAATCTCCAGGAGACTTCCCGATGATCATCGACATCCACGGCCACTACACCACTGCGCCCAAGGCGCTGGAGGACTGGCGCAACCAGCAGATCGCCGGCATCAAGGATCCGTCGGCGAAGCCGAAGGTCGCCGACCTGAAGATCTCCGACGACGCGCTGCGCGAGTCGATCGAGCTCAACCAGCTGGCCAAGATGAAGGAGCGCGGCAGCGACCTGACGATCTTCAGCCCGCGCGCCAGCTTCATGGCGCATCACATCGGCGACTTCGAGGTCAGCTCGACCTGGGCGGCGATCTGCAACGAGCTCTGCTTCCGCGTCAGTGAGTTGTTCCCGGATCACTTCATCCCGGCTGCGATGCTGCCGCAGAGCCCGGGCGTCGACCCGAAGACCTGCATCCCCGAACTGGTCAAGTGCGTCGAGCAGTACGGCAACGTGGCGATCAACCTCAACCCGGATCCTTCCGGCGGCCACTGGACCAGCCCGCCGCTGACCGACCGCCACTGGTACCCGATCTACGAGAAGATGGTCGAGTACGACATCCCGGCGATGGTGCACGTCAGCACCTCGTGCAACGCCTGCTTCCACACCACCGGCGCGCACTACATCAACGCCGACACCACCGCGGTGATGCAGCTGATCCAGGGCGACCTGTTCAAGGATTTCCCGGCGCTGAAGTTCATCGTGCCGCACGGCGGCGGCGCCGCGCCCTACCACTGGGGGCGCTACCGCGGCCTGGCGCAGGAGCTGAAGAAGCCGCTGCTGAAGGACCACCTGCTGAACAACGTCTTCTTCGACACCTGCGTCTACCACCAGCCGGGCATCGACCTGCTGACCAAGGTGATCCCGGTGGCCAACATCCTGTTCGCCAGCGAGATGATCGGCGCGGTGCGCGGCATCGACCCGGAGACGGGCTTCTACTACGACGACACCAAGCGCTACATCGAGGCGAGCACGCAGCTCACCCTCGAACAGAAGCACATGATCTACGAGGGCAATGCACGGCGCGTCTATCCGCGCCTGGACGCCGCTCTCAAGCAAAGGGGGAAGTGAGATGTATGAGCTCGGAGTCGTCTACCGCAACATCCAGCGCACCGACGCGGCGACCGCCGACAGCCTGGCGAAGTTCGGCAGCGCCACGGTGCACGAGGCCATGGGCCGCGTCGGCCTGCTCAAGCCCTACATGCGGCCGATCTATCCCGGCGCGCAAGTCTCGGGCACCGCAGTGACCGTGCTGCTGCAGCCGGGCGACAACTGGATGATGCACGTCGTGGCGGAGCAGATCCGCCCCGGCGACATCGTCGTCGCCGCGGTGACGGCCGAGTGCACCGACGGCTACTTCGGCGACCTGCTGGCCACCAGCTTCATGGCGCGCGGCGCGCGCGCGCTGGTCATCGACGCCGGCGTGCGCGACGTGAAGACGCTGCACGAGATGGGTTTCCCGGTGTGGAGCAAGGCGATCAGCAGCAAGGGCACGATCAAGGCGACGCTGGGGTCGGTCAACATCCCGCTGGTCTGTGCCGGCGCCTACGTGACGCCGGGCGACGTGATCGTCGCCGACGACGACGGCGTGGTCTGCGTGCCGAGGGCGATGGCCGCGAAGACGCTGGAAGCCGCCGCAGCGCGTGAGGCCAACGAGGGCGAGAAGAGAGCCCGGTTGGCCTCGGGTGTGCTGGGTCTGGACATGTACAAGATGCGCGAGCCGCTCGAGAAGGCCGGCCTGAAGTACATCGACTGACCATGGCCACGATCGCGCTCATCGGCTACGGCGAGGTCGGTCGCATCCTCGCCGAGGACCTGCGCGCGCGGGGCGAGGCGGTCGTCGCGTGCGACCTGAAGCTCGCCGGCGAGGCGGGTGGGGCGCTGCGCGAACATGCGTCGAAGCACGGCATCGCGCTGGCCTCGTCGCATGCAGACGCGGTGCGCGCGGCCGACCTGGTCGTCTCTGCCGTCACCGCCAGCCAGGCTGTGCCGGTGGCGCAGGCCTGCGCGGCGGGCCTGAAGGCGAAAGCCTTCTTCCTCGACTTCAACTCCGCCTCGCCCGGCGCGAAGATCCGCGCTGCAGCCCTCGTCAACGCCGCCGGCGGCCGCTACGTCGAGGGTGCGGTGATGACCTCTATCCCGCCCTACCGCATCAAGGTGCCGCTGCTGCTCGGCGGGCCGGACGCGGCGGCGCTGGAGCCGGTGCTCAACGGCCTGGGCTTCGCCGCGAAGGTCGCCAGCGACCAACTCGGCGTCGCCAGCGCCACCAAGATGTGCCGCAGCGTGATGATCAAGGGCCTGGAGGCCATGGTCATCGAGAGCTTCACCGCGGCACGCCACTACGGCGTAGAAGACGCGGTGATCGCCTCGCTGAAGGAAACCTTCCCCGCCATCGACTGGGAGAAGCAGGCCGCCTACTTCTTCCAGCGTGTCATCGAACATGGCCGGCGGCGCAGCGAGGAAGTGCGCGAGGTCGCCGAGACGGTGCGCGAAGCCGGCCTCGAACCCTGGAGCGCCAGCGGCACCGCCGAGCGCCAGGCCTGGGTGGCCGATCTCGCCGATGCCGGCCTGTTCGGCATCAAGGGCACGCAGGAATTCGCCCGCAGCGCCGACTGGCGTGTCGAAGCCGACCGCATCCTCTCCCACGTGAAGAAGACCGACTGATGGAATTCACCAAGACCCCCGGCTGGCTGGACTGGTACGCCGGTCCGTCCAAGCCTGCCTTCAAGCTGCCGCCCGGCAGCGTCGATGCGCACTGCCACGTGTTCGGCCCCGGTGCCGAGTTTCCCTTTGCGCCGGAGCGCAAGTACACGCCTTGCGACGCGAGCAAGCAGCAGCTGTTTGCGCTGCGCGACCATCTCGGCTTCGCGCGCAACGTGATCGTGCAGGCCACCTGCCACGGCGCCGACAACCGCGCGATGGTCGATGCCTGCGTCGGATCGAACGGCAAGGCGCGCGGCGTGGCCACGGTCAAGCGCTCGATCACCGACGACGAACTGCAAGCCCTGCACGACGCCGGCGTGCGCGGCGTGCGCTTCAACTTCGTCAAGCGCTTGGTCGACTTCACGCCCAAGGACGAACTGATGGAGATCGCCGGCCGCATCGCGAAGCTCGGCTGGCACGTGGTGATCTATTTCGAGGCGGTCGACCTGCCGGAGCTGTGGGACTTCTTCACCGCGCTGCCGACCACCATCGTCGTCGACCACATGGGCCGCCCCGACGTCAGCCTGCCGGTGGACGGCCCGCAGTTCGAGCTGTTCGTGAAGTTCATGCGCGAGTACCCGAACGTCTGGAGCAAGGTGAGCTGCCCCGAGCGGCTGTCCGTTGCCGGCCCGCCGGCACTGAACGGCGAACGCAGCGCGTACCGCGACGTGATCCCGTTCGCGCGGCGCATCGTCGAGACCTTCCCCGACCGTGTGCTGTGGGGCACCGACTGGCCGCATCCCAACCTGAAGAACCACATGCCCGACGATGGGCTGCTGGTCGACTTCATCCCGCACATCGCCACCACGCCCGAGCTGCAGCGCAAGCTGCTGGTGGACAACCCGATGCGCCTCTACTGGCCCGAGGAGGTCTGAACCATGGCATTGGACAAGCCGTACAAGAACGTGCCCGGCACGACCATCTTCGACGCCGAACAGTCGCGCAAGGGCTACCACCTGAACCAGTTCTGCATGTCGCTGATGAAGGCCGCCAACCGCGAGCGCTTCAAGGCGAACGAACGCGCCTACCTCGACGAGTGGCCGATGACGGAAGAGCAGAAGCAGGCCGTGCTGGCGCGCGACCTGAACCGCTGCATCTCGCTGGGCGGCAACATCTACTTCCTGGCCAAGATCGGCGCCACCGACGGCAAGAGCTTCCAGCAGATGGCCGGCAGCATGACCGGCATGAGCGAAGAGGAATACCGCAACATGATGATCTCCGGTGGGCGTGACCCGAAGTGGGGGCGGAACTGACATGGCCAAGATCACTGCATCCGTCTATACCAGCCACGTGCCCGCGATCGGCGCGGCGCTCGACCTCGGCAAGACCGGCGAGGCCTACTGGCAGCCGGTCTTCAAGGGCTACGACTTCTCCAAGCAGTGGATGAAGGACAACCGACCCGACGTCATCTTCCTCGTCTACAACGACCACGCCACCGCCTTCAGCCTGGAGATGATCCCGACCTTCGCGATCGGCTGCGCCGCCGAGTTCACGCCGGCCGACGAAGGCTACGGTGCGCGGCCGGTGCCCAAGGTCATCGGCCACCCGGAGCTGGCCTCGCACATTGCGCAGAGCGTGATCCAGGACGACTTCGACCTGACCATCGTCAACAAGATGGACGTGGACCACGGGCTGACGGTGCCGCTGTCGCTGATGTGCGGCCAACCGCAGGCCTGGCCCTGCCCGGTCATTCCGTTCGCGGTGAACGTGGTGCAGTACCCGGTGCCATCGGGCCGGCGCTGCTTCCAGCTTGGCCAG
>NZ_CALRZC010000329.1:0-6747 GCF_943372545.1 Variovorax sp. YR752
CAGAAGGGCGGCGTCGGCAAGACCACCACCACTGTCAATCTCGCCGCCGGCCTGGCCAAAGTAGGCCAGCGCGTGCTGATGATCGACCTCGATCCCCAGGGCAACGCGACCATGGGCTCGGGCATCGACAAGCGCCAGCTGGAGCTCACGGTGTACGACGTGCTGCTCGAATCGGCCTCGGTGGCCGAGGCGCGGGTGAAGTCCGACAAGCTCATCGAGGCCGAAGCCAGCTACGACGTGCTGGGCGCCAACCGTGAGCTGGCCGGCGCCGAAGTCGAAATGGTGGCGCTCGACCGCCGCGAAAAGCGCCTGCGCACCGCGCTGGCCGCCGTCGGCGCCGAGTACGACTTCGTGCTGATCGACTGCCCGCCGAGCCTGAGCCTGCTGACGCTCAACGGCCTGTGCGCGGCCCACGGCGTGATCGTGCCGATGCAGTGCGAGTACTTCGCGCTCGAAGGGCTCACGGACCTGGTCAACACCATCAAGCAGGTGCACGCCAACCTCAACAAGAACCTGCAGATCATCGGCCTGCTGCGCGTGATGTTCGATCCGCGCATCACGCTGCAGCAGCAGGTGAGCGAGCAGCTCAAGTCTCACTTCGGCGACAAGGTGTTCGACACCGTGATCCCGCGCAATGTGCGCCTTGCCGAAGCGCCGAGCTACGGCCTGCCGGGCGTGGTGTTCGATCCGTCCGCCCGCGGCAGCCAGGCCTTCATCGCCTTCGCTGAAGAGCTGGTCGCCAAGATGCCGCCCGCGAGCGCTTTCGCCTCGGGTGCGGTGGCACCGCCGGTCACGCCTGCACCGCGCGTGGTGCCCGACCTGCCGATTCCCGACGATGTGCTGGCCGCAGCGCCTTCAGCTTCTTCCGTCGCCGATACCGACCAAAACCCCGTCTGATGCTCGCCCGATGGGCGACAGGCGCTATCAAGTTCGTAGCAACCAGCCATGAGTGAACCCCGCATCCTGCTGCTGCCCGGATGGCAGAACAGCGGCCCCGGCCATTGGCAGACCCGCTGGGAGTCGGTCTACGGCGACCGCCGCGTCGACCAGCATGAGTGGATGCGCCCGCTGCGCGGCGACTGGTCGATCCGCCTCGAAGAAGAAGTGCTGGCCGCGCCGGGCCCGGTGGTGCTGGCTGCGCACAGCCTCGGCTGCATCCTCACCGCCGCTTGGGCCGCTCACTCGCGCAACACGCACAAGGTGCGCGGCGCGCTGCTGGTGGCCCCCGGCGACCTGGAGCGTGACGACCTGCGCCAACTGATTCCCGGCTGGGCACCCATCGTGCGCCAGCCGCTGCCGTTTCCGGCCGTGCTGATCGCCGCCAACGACGACCCGTACTGCGAAGCCTCGCGCTCGAAGCAGCTGGCCAGCGACTGGGGCGCACGCTTCGTCGACGCCGGCAAGGGCGGCCACCTGAACGCCGAATCCGGCCTGGGCGACTGGCCCGAAGGCCGACAACTCCTGAACGACCTCTCGAAAGACACGCACTGATGGCGACCAAGAAACCCAAGGGCCTGGGCCGCGGCCTCGAAGCGCTGCTCGGCCCGACGGCCGCACCCTCCGCCGACCATGGCGGCCCGCTCGGCGGCACCTCGGCAGAAGAGGGCGGCGCACCGCAGAACCCCAACACCCTGAAGCTCGACCAGATGGTGGCCGGCGTCTACCAGCCGCGCACCCGCATGGACGAGGGCGCGCTGTACGAGCTGGCCGAGAGCATCAAGGTGCAGGGCATCATGCAGCCGATCCTGGTGCGCCGGCTCGATGCCGAATCGGCCGCGGCCAAGAACGCCGAGTACGAAATCATCGCGGGCGAGCGGCGCTTCCGTGCCGCCCGGCTCGCGGGCCTGGACACTGTGCCGGTGCTGGTGCGCGACGTGCCCAACGAGGCCGCGGCGGCCATGTCGCTCATCGAGAACATCCAGCGCGAAGACCTCAACCCGCTGGAAGAAGCCCAAGGCCTGCAACGCCTCGTCACAGAGTTTGGGCTCACTCACGAGATGGCAGCCCAGGCCGTCGGCCGTTCGCGCAGTGCCGCCAGCAACCTGCTGCGCCTGCTGAACCTCGCCGAGCCCGCGCAGCTGATGCTGATGGCCGGCGACATCGACATGGGCCACGCGCGCGCGCTGCTGTCGCTCGACCGCGGCACGCAGATCACCGCCGCCAACCAGATCGCCGCCAAGAAGATGTCGGTGCGCGAGGCCGAGGCGCTGGTGAAGAAGCTCGCGGCCGAGTTCACGCTCACGCCCTCGCGGCGCGGCAATGCCGGCGAGAAATCGCGCGACCTGCAGCGCGTCGAAGAAGAGCTGGCCGACCTGCTGACGGCCGAGGTCGAGGTGCGCATCAAGAAGCGCACGAAACGCGGCGAAAGCGGCGAGCTGGCGATTCACTTCGGCTCCATCGAAGCACTCAACGGACTCATCGAGCGCATCCGCCGAACGGCCTAGTTGTGAACGCGGGCCCCTGCGTTCGTTTGGTTGATTGATTCCTGCAATCCTTTCCGCGTATCCTCGATCGCGGTTTTTCTTCCAGTTTTGCAAGACCACCACCATCGAACCGAGGGAGCCCTCCATGCCGTTCTTCGTCACCAAGTTTCCGTTCGCCGCGGTCGCCGTCGGCGCGCTGCTGCTCACGGGCTGCGCCACCACCGACATGCAGATGGGCAGCCAATCGGCCAAGACCACGGCCACGGGCAGCGCCGCCGGCGGTGCCACGGCGGGCGCGAGCAGCCAGCTCGAGCGCTGCGAATCGCCACTGGGCACCGTGTCGCTGGTCGAGAACGTCAACGCCGGCTGGTACACCATCCTCACGGGCGAATACCGCCTGCCGCCTACTGCAAATCTGTTGCGTTTGCTGGTGCAGCAGTCGAACTGCTTCATCGTGGTCGAACGCGGCGCAGCCGGCATGAACGCCATGACGCGTGAACGCGCACTGCAACAGTCGGGCGAGATGCGCGGCGGCAGCAACTTCGGCCGCGGCCAGATGGTGGCCTCCGACTACGGCCTGTCGCCCGAGATCGTGTTCAGCAACAGCGATGCCGGTGGCATCGGCGGCGCGCTCGGCGGCCTCGTGGGTGGCGGCCGTGGCCGCGCCATCGCGGCCGTCGGCGGCAGCATGCAGACCAAGGAAGCCAGCGCGCTGCTGACGCTCATCGACAACCGCTCGGGCGTGCAGGTCGCAGCAGCCGAGGGCAGTGCTTCCAAGACCGACTTCGGCGCCTTCGGTGGCCTGGCCGGTCGCAGCGGCGCCGGTGGCCTCGGCGGCTACACGAACACCGCACAGGGCAAGGTGATCGCCGCAGCCTTCATGGACGCTTTCAACCAGATGGTCCGTTCGCTGCGCAACTACAAGGCGCAGACGGTGCGCGGGCAGGGCCTCGGCGGCGGTGGCCGCTTGGGCGTGGACGGCGGTGCCGCTCCGTCGCAGACCTACGTGCCGCCGGAGCCGGCACCGGCGCGCCGCCGCAGGTAAGAAACTGTCGGCCTTCGTTCAGGCCCACGAAAAAGCCCGGCGCTCTTGCGAGCCGCCGGGCTTTTTTACGCGGGAGCGAGAACGCTCAGAGGCTGAAGATCTTGCCCGGGTTCATGATGTTCTTCGGGTCGAGCGCGCGCTTGATCGTGCGCATCATGTCGATCGCACCCACACCCGCTTCGGTCACCAGGAAGTCCATCTTGTGCAGGCCCACGCCGTGCTCGCCCGTGCAGGTGCCTTCGAGCGCCAGCGCGCGAGTCACCAACTTGTGATTGAGCTCCTCGGCCTTCACGCGCTCTTCGGGGATGTTCGGGTCGAGCAGGTAGCCGAAGTGGAAGTTGCCGTCGCCCACGTGGCCGACGAGGAAGTAGGGGATGCCGCTGGCATCGGCTTCGGCCACCGAGTCGAGCAGGCAGTCGGCCAGGCGCGAGATCGGCACGCAGGTGTCGGTGGAGATCACGCGGCAGCCCGGGCGCGACTGCACGGCCGCGAAGTAGCTGTTGTGCCGCGCGGTCCACAGGCGCGTGCGTTCTTCCGGCGTGCTGGCCCATTCGAAGGCATTGCCGCCGTGGCCGCTGGCGAGTTCCTGCACCGTCTCGGCCTGCTCCTTCACACCAGCCGGCGAGCCATGGAATTCCATCAGCAGCATCGGCTCTTCGCGCAGGTTCAGCTTGGCGTAGGCATTGACCATGCGCACCGTGTTCACGTCGATCAGTTCCACGCGCGCAATCGGCACGCCGAGCTGGATCGTCTCGATGGTGGTGCGCACGGCGGCCTCGATGCTCGGGAACGAGCAGATCGCGGCCGACACCGCCTCGGGCAGCGGGTAGATGCGCAGCGTGACCTCGGTCACCACGCCCAGCGTGCCTTCGCTGCCCACCATGAGGCGCGTGAGGTCATAACCGGCGGACGACTTCTTCGCGCGCGTGCCGGTGCGGATCACTTCACCCGCCGCCGTCACCACTTCGAGCGCCAGCACGTTCTCGCGCATCGTGCCGTAGCGCACCGCGTTCGTGCCGCTCGCGCGCGTGGCCGTCATGCCGCCGATGGAAGCGTCTGCGCCCGGGTCGATGGGGAAGAACAGGCCCGTGCTCTTGATCTCTTCGTTGAGCTGCTTGCGCGTGACGCCCGGCTGCACCGTCACCGTGAGGTCGTCGGCGTTGATCGACAGCACCTGGTTCATGCGCGACACGTCGATGCTGATGCCGCCTTGCACCGCGAGCAGGTGGCCTTCGAGCGAAGAGCCGACGCCGAAGGGGATGACCGGCACGCTGTGTTCGCTGGCGAGCTTCACGGCATCGGCAACATCCTGCGTGCTTTCGGCGAACACCACGGCCGAGGGGGGCGGTGCGTCGAACGACGACTCGTCGCGCCCGTGCTGCGTGCGCACGGCCATCGCCGTGGAACAGTTGTCGCCGAAGCGCGCCTTCAGCCCGTCGATCAGGGCTGCGGGCACATCGCGCAGATGGAGCGCCGGCATCAGGTGCGAGGTGGAAGTCGGGGCGTTCATCGGGCGTCTCCTGGAGGGGCTGAGGGGGATCGGTCATTTTACGGAGCGCGCACCATAATGCGCTTCAGTAGAAGACATGAACCCCACGACCCTTGCAGCCCTTGCGGCCTTTCCCTCGCAGCTCGAAGCCCACTACGCGGCCATTCCCCAGGTCTTCCGGCACTGGGCGCCGCCTTCGTGGGAGGGCGTGCCCAGCGAAGCCTTCACCGCCATCGAGCAGCTGTGCCATGTGCGCGACATCGAGATCGAGGGCTACCACGTGCGCTTTCGCCGCACGCTCGCCGAGACCCATCCGACGCTCGCATCGATCGACAGCGAGCCACTCGCCATCGAACGCAATTACGGGGCGGCCGATGCGGCAACCGTGCTCGCCGAGTTCCGCCTCGCCCGCGTGCAGACGATGGAAATCGTCTCGCAGCTGAGCGATGCGCAGCTTGCGCGCACCGCCGTGTTCGAGGGCTACGGCCCGCTCACGATGCGCAGCCTCATCCACTATCTGTGCAGTCACGACCAGCAGCATCTGGCCGGACTGCAATGGCTGGCCGGCAAGATCGACGCCGCCAGCCTCACGACCTGAACCGAGCAGAGGAGCGCCCATGGGCAACCGACTTTCCCAGATCGCCACCCGCACCGGCGACGACGGCACCACCGGCCTCGGCGACAACACCCGCGTGCCCAAGGACCACTTGCGCGTGCACGCGATGGGCGACGTGGACGAACTCAACTCGCACATCGGCGTGCTGCTGTGCGAGCCGCTGCCAGAGCCCGTGCGCGAGCTGCTGGTCGATGTGCAGCACCAGCTCTTCAACCTCGGCGGCGAACTCTCGATGCCCGGTTTCACGCTGCTCAAGCCCGAGGCGCTGCTGCAGATCGACAACGCACTGGCCGACCACAACGCCGCCTTGCCGCGCCTGGCCGAATTCATCCTGCCTGCCGGCACGCGCGCCGCATCGCTCGCGCATGTGTGCCGCACCGTGGCGCGGCGTGCCGAGCGCGCCGTGGTGTCGCTCGGTGCCACCACCGAACTCAACGACGCGCCGCGCCAGTACCTCAACCGGCTCAGCGACTTGCTCTTCGTGCTCGCACGCGTGCTCAACCGCATGAACGGCGGCGACGACGTGTACTGGAAGAGCGAGCGCATGGCCCGCGCGGCCGCCG
Source organism: Variovorax sp. YR752 (assembly GCF_943372545.1). Lineage (NCBI taxonomy): Bacteria > Pseudomonadati > Pseudomonadota > Betaproteobacteria > Burkholderiales > Comamonadaceae > Variovorax > Variovorax sp. YR752. Next base: position 6,137 of record NZ_CALRZC010000329.1, read on the forward strand.
CCGAATCCGAAGACCACTCCCAGGGGACGACGCCATGAAAACCTTCCACATCACCGCATCGCTCGCCGCCATCGCCGCCGCGCTCTGGCTGCCCGTCACTGCGCAGGCGCAGAGCGCCGACAACCCGCCGCAGGCCGAACGCGCCCACACCATCCCATCGCCGTCGCGCAATGGCAAGGTGGTGGGCAGCGTGCAACGCGGCACCAACGCCGCCGGCCGTGGCGTCAACCGCGCCGATGCGGCCACGCGGCGCGGCGTGAGCAATGTGTCGGAAAAAGCCAGCCGGCCTGTGCGCAACGTGGGCGAGTCCTTCGGACGCAAGCTGGCACCGGGCTCGAGCGGGCGCGCGGCACCACCGCCTGTGGGGCCGCAGGGCAACGCGCCCTGATTTTTTCTGCTGCTGTTCAGGGCGACGCTCCCGCCGACGGGGAACCTTGCTCCGCGAATGTCCCCCGCCCTTCGGGCTCCGGCGGGCTCAACCCGTCGATGCAACGGTCTGCCAGAGTACCTCAGCAGGGTTGGCAAAGCCAAGTGTCTGTCTTGGTCGACCGTTCATTTCATTGGCGATGCGATCGAACTGGGCCTGCGTGAGGTGAGAGAAGTCCTTGCCC
>NZ_CALRZC010000330.1:0-6745 GCF_943372545.1 Variovorax sp. YR752
CGATCTGCACCGCGCCGCCGGTCATGAACACGAAGCGCTCGATGCCGGGCGACAGGCGTGCCAGCGTGGCGGCGGCCTGCGGGCCCTGCAGCGCGAGCAGCGCGTGGTCGGGCAGGGGCTGCACTTCGCAGCGCGCGCCGATCTTGTCCTGGATGTGGGCGATGTCGGTCACCTTGCAGGCGCCGTTCACGATCACGAAGAGCGAGCCATGGCCTTCGTTGAAGAACATCAGGTCGTCGAGGATGCCGCCCTCGTCGTTCAGTAGCAGGCCGTAGCGCTGCTTGCCGGCGGGCAGGTCGACCACGTCGACGGGCATCAGGGTTTCGAAGGCGGCGGCGGCGTCGGGGCCGACGAGGCGCAGCTGGCCCATGTGCGAGATGTCGAACAGGCCGGCCGCATCGCGCGTGTGCTTGTGCTCGGCCATGAGGCCCGCGGGGTACTGGACCGGCATGGAGTAGCCGGCGAAAGGCACCATGCGCGCGCCGAGCTCCACGTGGAGGTCGTACAGCGGTGTCTTGAGAAGTTGGGCGTCGGAGGAAGCGGAAGAAGCGGCCACGGGGCACTCCAAAGGGGCAGTCGAAATCCATGGCTGCAACGCCATGGGCCACCCCTGCTGTCCGCTTTACCTGAGAGATTCGCCCCACGATCGGGGTTTGCTCCTTCGGTGGGCCGCATGCAATGCCACGGCCTCTCTCCAGCAAGGAAACGCCGGTGGTGGCCGGCGTTTTGTCAGTCCTTTTGCCTGAGCGTTCGGGGAACCCCTGCGCCTTCGGCGGCCCCGTCGCGCGGGGCTCTCTCCTGACCCGGCGAGTGTAGTGGATCGCGGGGCCGGGGCTGGTGTCGAAGTGCTCGTGGGGGCCTCAGGTGTGGCAGCAGCCCAGCGCCTGGGACGCTCTCAGTTGGGAGAGCGGCTTGGCGGAAGCGACCGCCACGGGAATGGCATCGGCCTCGCCGTTCAGCACCAGGTGCTTGAACCGTTCCCAATCGAACAAGGTGCCGGGATCGCTGCGGCGGTCCGGGTCCAGCTTGGCGTGCGAGACCACGTGGGCGAGGTTGGGATATTTGGCCCAGCAATGGCGAACGATACGGGCCGTGATTTCGACTTGCCAGTCGGAGAAGGGGTCGAGCTTCTGCTTGTTCACGACTTCGATACCCAGCGACCAGTGGTTGACGCGCCTGGCCCCGTCGTTCACATCGGGATGCGAGGCCGCATTGCGCACGTGCCATGCCGCGAGCGCCTCCGGCACGCAGGCCCAGACGAGTTCGCCGTGCTGGTCTTCGTCCTCATCGGGAACCAGCCAGTGGAACGAAGCCGCGTCGGTCGGCTTTTTCATCACCGAGATGGCGCCGGAAGACGACCCGCCTGCCGTGGCATGGATGACCACCGTGGTGATGCCCATGATCGGGTCGACCGATCGCTTCGTCGTGCACGTCGGCCAGTACGGCTGCACGCCGGGGTACCAGGGCTCGTTGAGAGAGACTTCGCCCGGTCGTTTCGACTTGGGAAGCGTGAAGTGATAGCTCTTCGGACTCGGCATGCTGAACCTCCTTGTTTTGGGAGTTGGGTTCTAGCAAGCAGCCCTGGGGGTCCGCGTCCCCTGGTTGAGGGATGGCGACCCGTGACCGCCAGGTTCAGTGCACGGTTTCGGCCAGCGGCAGCAGCTTGTCGATGCGCTCGCGCAGCGAGTCGGCGCGCTCGGGGCCGGCGGCTTTCTCGATCTCGGAGAGCATGAGCGCGGCGATGGTCAGCATGGCCTCGCGGTCGCGCGCCTCGCGCAGGGCGTCGCGCATCTGGTTGGCGAAGCGCGGGTCGCGGCGCACGAACATGCGCTCGCAGATGTCGAACAGGAACATGCGCGTGGTGGCCAGCGAGCGCTTGCCGTCGAAGCTGTCGGCCGACGTGGCGACCTGGATCGGCTCGGCCGCCGGGACGGGTGTGGGGGCCGGCGCAGGTTGCACCGGGGCCGGTCGCGCATCCTGCAGATAGCCCCGCTGCATCAGCCCCTGGATCGCCTGCTCGGCCTCGACGCGGCTGGGGAACAGCGGGCTGAAGTCGGTCAGCGAGCGTCGGCCGTCGGCCATGAGCAGCAGGGCGCGCTCACGCTGGCTGAGCGTGCGCTGCCCGGCCTGGAGTTCGTCGCGTGCCTTCTCGGTCTTGGTGGGAAACATGGCGGCCACAGCTTTCGGAGGTCGAAGGCTGCAGCATCGTTGCAAGTGGTGACACCTTCGTGAACCATTTGCCTACAGCGCGCAGGGTGGTGCGTGTCAGTTGCCCGCGCTGCTTTCCTTGCGGATCAGCCAGCGCGTGCCCACGCGCTGCAGCTCGAGCGTCTTGCGGTCGGTTTCGGTCAGCGCGTCAGCGCGGTAGACCTGCCGGAATTCCGCACTGGCCGACGTGCCCTGGACGCTGATCACCAGCCCCTCGATGCCCACGCTGATGCGCGACTTGCCCGTGATGCGGGTGCGCCGGTCGGCCTCCCAGCGTTCGCGGGTCTGGCTGCGCGCGGGGGTGAAGTCGGGCGCGTAGGCGGCGAGGTAGCGCTCCACGTCGCGTGCGGACCAGGCCGCAGCCCAGGCGCGCACGGCGGTTTCCACTTCGGCGAGGGTGGCGACGGGGTTGGCCGAAATGACGGGTGCTGCCGCAGACGACGGCACAGGCGCAGCGGCCGGCGTGGCCGCGAAACCGGCCGTGGCCAGCAGGCCGGCGGCGGCGAGGCTGCACCCTTGGGCGGCGATTCGATGCATGGCGTCCTTTTCCTTCTTCGGGTCTGTCAGGCTCGACGTCGAAGCTTGCGTCGATTCTGGCAGTGAAAGAGGGGGCGCGTGGCGTTGAATCGACCACGGATTTCGGTGGTCCGTTGTTCAGGGCGTGTGCACAGGACACCGGGTACTTCCCTCCGCGAATGTCCCCCGCCTTCGGCTCCTCCTTGATTTCGCTGCGAGAAGCACCCAGTGCCCTGCGCACAAGAGGCGCGGGGTTGGGGTCAGGCCGCAGCAGCCTCGCCCGCAACCATCTGCACTGTGCGGTTGCGAAGCCGCAAGGCCAGCACGGTCGCGACGCACAGCACGCACAACACCACCGTGAGCGTCACGCCGAGCCCGCGTGCATCCGACAGCAGGCCGAACAGCGGCGACACCAACCCGCCGACCGAGAGCGCGAGCCCGAGCGTGATGCCGCTGGCGGTGGCCGGGTTGCGCGGCAGGTAGTCCTGCGCGAGCGTCACCTGCGCGGCGAAGGGCAGGAACATGCTCATGCCGAGCCACGCGGTGCAGGCCAGCGCCGCGCCGGGCGTCGAGGCGAGCACGAGGCCCGCCATGGCCGGCAGCGCGAGCAAATAACCGCAGCGGATCGTGCCCATGCGCCCGATGCGGTCGCCGAGCCAGCCGCCGGCCAGCGTGCCCACGGCCCCTGCGGCGGTGAAGGCGGTGAGCGCCGCGGCGCCCTGGAAGGTGGTGCCGTGCAGGTCGCGCGTGATGCGCAGCGAGAGCATCGACAGCACCGTGACGTACGGGATCGACCAGCCCACGATGGTCGCGACCAGCAGGCTGAAGGCGCGCCAGTCGTTGTGCGGTTTCAGCACCTGGGCGCGGGCCTGCGCGGCGCGCGCCGCCGCGGCTGCCGCGTGGCTGGCGACGGCACCGCGCCGCGCGTTCACCGCGACCCACACCACGCCCATCGCCACCGCAGGAATGCCGAGCAGATAGCTGCGCGACAGGCTGCCACCGCCCACCACCGTGGCCGCCAGCACGGGCGCGAACGAGGCGCCGATGGTGCCGCCCACCGAGAACACGCTCATCGCCTTTTGCGAGGCGCCGCCGGCCGCGCGCGCGGCCACGGTGGCGGGCGGGTGGTAGGCCGCGATGCCCAGCCCGCACAGCGCGACCGCGATCCAGGTCAGCAGGTAGCTCTGGCTCAGGCCCGCCAGCACCACGCCCAGCGCCGCTACCAGGAAGCCCACGGGCACCAGCCAGGCGCGCGGGTGGCGGTCGGCGTACAGGCCAAACAGCGGCTGCACCACGCTCGACAGCCCGGTGGCCGCCAGCATCAGGCCGCTCACGGCCGTGTAGCTGTAGCCGCGCTCCAGCACCATGAAGGGCAGCAGCGCGGGCACGAGGCCCTGGTAGAGGTCGTTGACGGCATGGGTGCCGGTGAGCAGCCCGAGTCGGCGCGTGTTCATGCGATGGCTTCTTTCTTCGATGTCCGGTTTGAGAAAAAGAGGGAGAAAGCCATCGTAGGAAGACACGGAAAGATGTTCTCGCTACGAATGTGCAAACATCGTCGTAAAATGGACAAACTGAATCTGCGCCCCGAAGAAGGCGAATCGACGCCGCGCGCCGTGGCCGTGCTGGCCACCGATCCGGCGGGCGATGCCTTCATTCCGCCGCATGCGCACCGGCGCGGCCAGCTCATTCACGCGATCTCGGGCGTGATGATGGTCAGCGCCGCGCCCGGCAGCTGGGTGGTGCCGCCGGGGCGCGGCGTCTGGGTGCCGCCGGGCATGACGCACCAGATCCGCATGGCGGGCGAGGTGAAGATGCGCACGGTCTTCGTCGAGCCCGGCACGCGCGCCGACCTAGGCGTCGAGTGCCGCGTGATCCATGTGGGGGCGCTGTTGCGCGAGCTGATCGTCGCGGCCGTGTCGCTGTCGCTCGACTACGCGCCGGGCGGGCGCGACGAGCGCGTGATGGAGCTGATCCTCGACGAGATCGAGGCTGCGCCGGCGCTGTCGCTGCATGTGCCGATGCCGCGCCACGCGCGCCTGGCCGCGCTGTGCGAAGCGCTCATCCGCGACCCCGCGCAGCCCGCCACGCTCGACGGCTGGGCTGCGCGGTTGCACATGAACGCGCGCACGCTGGCGCGTTTGTTCGAGCGCGAGACCGGCATGACCTTCGGTGCGTGGTGTCGACAGGCGCGGCTGCTGCTGAGCCTGCCGCGGCTGGCCGCGGGCGCGTCGATTTTGGAGGTGGCACTGGCGCACGGCTACGAGAGCCCGAGTGCCTTCACCGCGATGTTCCGCCGCACGCTCGGCATGCCGCCGAGCCAGTACCTGCAGCAGGAACCGAAGCGCTGAAACGACACGGCGGGCGGCCCGTGAAGGCCGCCCGCCGTGTGCGGGTTGGCGTGGTGTTCGGCGGCTACCGGCTGTAAACCAGGTCGCGCAGCGACAGCGAGACCCAGGGCACGTACGTGATGACCATCAGGCAGCCCAGGATCACCAGCACGAACGGGATCAGGTGCCTCACGATCCGGTCGAGCGAGATGCGCGCCACCGTGCAGGCCGCGAACAGGTTCACGCCGAAGGGCGGAGTGATCATGCCCAGCGCCAGGTTCACCACCATGATCAGGCCGAAGTGCACCGGGTCGATGCCGAAGTGCACCGCCACCGGCGCCAGGATCGGCGCCAGCACGATGATGGCTGCGCTGGTTTCGATGAACATGCCGATCACGAACAGCGCCGCGTTCACGCCCAGCAGGAACATCGCGGGCGACTTCAGCACTTCCTGCAGCCAGTGGCCGATGGCGTCGGGCACGCCGGCGCGCGTGATCAGGAACGCGAACAGGCCGGCGTTGGCGATGATGAACATGATCACCGCCGACGACAGCACCGACTTGCGCAGGATCGCGAACAGGTCGGTGATCTTGATCTCGCGGTAGATCACCATGCCCACGACGAGCGCGTAGAACACCGCCACGGCCGAGGCCTCAGTCGGCGTGAAGATGCCGCCGTAGATGCCGCCCAGGATGATCACCGGCATCAGCAGCGCCCAGCCGGCCTGCCACAGCGCGCGGCCGAAAGGCATGCGGCCTTCACCGTCCGTCTTGCCCCAGCCCTTCCACTTGCAGTAGACCCACACGAAGAGCATGAGCGCCAGGCTGATCAGGATGCCGGGGCCGAAGCCCGCGATGAACAGCTCGCCGATCGAGACTTCGGCGCTCACGCCGTACAAAATCATCGGAATCGACGGTGGAATGATCACGCCCAGCTCGGCGCTCGTGGCCTGCAGCGCCGCCGCGTACGACGTGGGGTAGCCGTGCTTGATGAGCGCCGGGATCAGGATGGCGCCGATCGCGAAGGTGGTGGCCACCGACGAGCCCGACACCGCCGCGAAGATCATGCAGGTCAGCACGCAGGTCATCGGCAGGCCGCCCTGCACGCCGCCCACGATGCTCTTGGCGAACTCGACCAGCCGGCGCGAGATGCCGCCGGTTTCCATCAGGTTGCCGGCCAGAATGAAGAACGGAATGGCCGCCAGCGGAAACTTGTTGATCGAATTGAACATCTCCTTCACGGAGATCAGCATGTTGGCGTTGGTGACCTGGATGCCCAGGATCGACGCCAGACCGATGGACACGGCCACCGAAACCGACAGTGCAAAACACAGCACCATCGTTGCAACCATCACGACGCTCATTGCGCGGTCTCCAGTTCGAGCCGCTTGGGATCGAGAAAATTGCCGGCAATGCCGAACAGACAAAACACAGAACCGACGGGCATGGCCAGGTAGGCCCACACCATCGACAGGCTTTCGAGGCCGGCCATCGACTGCACGCGCCCGCGCATCGCGTAGTCCCAGCCCCACCAGAGAATGACCAGCATCAGCGCCAGCGCGGCCAGTGCCACCACGGCGTCGAGCACGCGGCGCACGCGCGGCGAGCTCCAGCGGTAGAGCACGTCGACACTGACCATCGCGCCCTGGCGGAAGGCCATCGGAATGCCCAGGAACACCATCCAGATCAGGCTCA
>NZ_CALRZC010000331.1:0-6742 GCF_943372545.1 Variovorax sp. YR752
CACCCGGTGATGCCCACACCCCGACGGCATCATCGGAAAGCAGTTCTCCTGCGCCGCCACCTGCACGTCGAGAAAAAACGGCCCCTTGCTCTCCAGGCATTCGGCCAGTGCCTCTTCCAGCTCCGCCGGGTCTGACACGCGCCGCGCCCCCCAGCCGAAGGCCTTCGCCAGCGCCACGAAATCAGGCAGCGCCTCGTTCCAGCTGTGGCTCAGGCGGTTGCCGTGGTTCAGCTCCTGCCACTGGCGCACCATGCCCATGTAGCCGTTGTTGCTCAGCACCAGCTTCACGGCCGTGCCGTGCTGCATCGCGGTCGACAGCTCCTGGATGTTCATCAGCACCGAGGCGTCGCCGCTCACGCACACCGTGAGCGCGTCGGGGTGCGCGATCTGCGCGCCGATGGCTGCGGGCAGCCCATAACCCATGGTGCCGGCGCCGCCCGAGGTGAGCCAGTGGCGCGGGCTGTCGAAGCGCAGGTACTGCGCGGCCCACATCTGGTGCTGGCCCACGTCGGTCGAGACGATTGCATCGCGGCCCGCGATGGCCCGCTGCAGCGACGACATGAGGTGCTGCGGCAGGATCTCTTCGGTCGACGGCGTGAAGGCCAGGCAGTCTTCGGCGCGCCAGCGTTCGATGCGCGCCCACCACGGCGCCAGCCGCTCGGGCGCAAAGTCTTCGGGCAGCAGCCCCAGCAAGGCCTCGACGATGGCGCCGCAGTCGCCCACCATCGGCACGTCGACGTGCACCACCTTGTTGATGCTGCCGGGGTCGATGTCGATGTGGATCTTGCGGGCGTGCGGACAGAACTCGTCGAGCTTGCCCGTCACGCGGTCGTCGAAACGCGCGCCCACGCACACCACCAGGTCGGCCTCGTGCATCGCGAGGTTGGCTTCGAGCATGCCGTGCATGCCCAGCATGCCGACGAACTTCGGGTCGGACGCGGGGAACGCGCCCAGCCCCATCAGCGTGAGCGTGCACGGCGCGTGCAGCCGGTGCACCAGCTGCGTGAACGCCTCGCAGGCCGCCGGCCCCGAGTTGATGAGCCCGCCGCCGCCGTAGAGCACCGGCCGGCGCGCGGTCGAGATCAGGTCGGCGGCGCGCTGCAGCATCGCCCGCGGCGGCAGCGGCGCGCGGCCCGTGCGCAGCGCGCGCAGCGGCGTCGGCGCGCTGCCGTGCGTGAGGCGCATGAGCTGGATGTCCTTCGGCACGTCGAGCAGCACCGGGCCGGGGCGGCCGGTGGTGGCGATGTCGAGCGCGCGGCGCACCAGCGCGGGCACATCGTCGGCCGCGCGCACCTGCCGGTTCCACTTGGTCACCGGGCGCGACATGCCCAGCGCGTCGCTTTCCTGGAACGCCTGCGTGCCGATCACCGCCGTCGACACCTGCCCGCTGATGCACAGCACCGGCACCGAATCGCTCATCGCGTCGAGCAGCCCCGTGATCGTGTTGCCCACGCCCGGCCCCGACGTGACCAACACCACGCCGACGCGGCCCGTGCTGCGCGCGTAGCCCTCGGCCGCATGCACCGCCGCCTGTTCGTGGCGCACCAGCACATGGCGCAGCCGGGGTTCGCCGTGCAGCGCGTCGTACAGCGGCAGCGCCGCGCCGCCGGGGTAGCCGAAGATCGTATCGACGCCGCACGCGACCAACGTGTCGAGCAGCGCTTCGGCGCCGTTGCGCACGCGGAGTGGGGTCTCGGTCTCGGGCAGGGCCGGCGAGAGGGAGGGCGAGGATGTGGGGGGAAGGTCGAGCAGTCGCATGCCGTCAATTCTTCCGCTCTTGAGGCAGAATTTGCTTCTTTCTTTTGGCTGTTTAAGCTCGAAACATGAAAACCAATCGCCAAACATCGCCAGACAGCGAAGGATCTTTCGACAAGACCGATCTGGCGATCCTGCGGGTGCTGCTGCTCGACTCGCGCAAGACCCTGCAGGAGATCGGCAACGAGGTCGGCCTGTCGCCCACCAGCTGCTGGACGCGCATCAAGAAGCTCGAGGCCTCGGGCGTCATCAAGCGCTACACCGTCGACATCGACCCGGCCAAGCTGGGGTATCACGACTCGGTCATCGTGCAGGTCACCCTCGAAAGCCACACCGACGAAACCCTGTACGACTTCGGCCGCACCCTCGCCACCATTCCCGAGATCCAGGAGGCCTACCTCGTGTCGGGCGACTACGACTACTACATCCGCATCGCCGTTCGCGACACGCGCGACTACGAGCGGCTACTGCGCGAGAAGCTCTACAAGATCCCCGGCATTCGCCACAGCAAATCGCACTTCGTGCTGCGCGTGCTGAAGGAAGCGACCGTGCCGCTGATCTGACGGCGCCCTGCTCTTCTCCTTTTGCCCGCCACGTCACTTATCCGCGCGATTCGAGACTTACTGGCGCATTCGGCCCACCAGCGGGTGCCGCGCTTCTCTACAGTGGATGCCCCTGTCATCCGACGCCTCGCTGTGTGGGCAAGGAAGACAGGACCGCTTCGCCTCGCGGCGGGTCATCGATGTCGCAATGCGCATCGATGCGAACGCGAGGCACAAAAGGCGACGGCCAGGGTGTGTCAGCACCCCAGCCGTCTAACCAGAAGACGTGCACAACTCTTTCGAAAAGGAGCACACCAAATGGCTACTTCAACTATAGCCCGGCCTCGCACGCCGGCATCCCCCGACACCGCCTGCGGGCCCACACCGTCGGACCTCCTCGAAAACAAGCTCGCACAACTGAACTCGCTGCTGTGGTGCTGCCACGGCGACGGCAACCGCTGGTTCGAAGACGCGGGACCGGAGCATCTGGACAACGTGCTGTGGATTGCGGCGGAGTTGGCGCGGGATGCGATGGGGTTGTTTCAGGCGTGTGAGGTGGGGAGAGCTGCACAGGGCTGATGTGCGCGATTGCCGGTCGGCGATCGCAAACCGGGAACGGCACGCGTGCAGCCAAGCGCCATGTCGTTTGGCCGCCCACCGCCTCTTGCCCCGAGAAGCGCTCCCCGGGCTGCGAGAGAATCTGGAGATGGATCAAGCCACCCACAACAAGATTGCCTCCTTCGTCCGGGCCATCGGAAAAGAAGCCGAAGGCCCGCTTGATGGACTGCTGATGGGCTCGAAGGCATGAGCAAGACGACCAAGCCAACGCGCCGCGCGGTGGCCGCGAGTTCAGAGGCTGCCTTCGGCGAGGTGGTCCAGTTGATCCAGGGGGCGCGGCAGCGCGTGGCCAAGGTGGTCAACGCCGAAGTGATCGAGCTCTATTGGCGCATTGGCCAGTATCTGCATCAACGCATCGAAGCCGATGGTTGGGCCAAGGGAACCGTGGAGCAACTGGCGGCCTACATCGCCCAGCGTGAGCCAGGCCGGCGCGGCTTTTCAGCCCAGAACCTGTGGCGCATGCGGCAGTTTTTTCAGGCGTATCCGCCGGGGTCAAAACTCTCAACACTGTTGAGAGAAATTCCGTGGTCCTCGCATTTGCACATTCTCAGTCGCACCAAGCGCGAGGAGGAACGCGAGTTCTACCTGCGCATGACGGCGCAGCAAGGCTGGCAGGTGCGTGAAGTGGCGCGGCAGATCGACAGCGGCCTGTTCGAGCGCGCCGTGCTCCACCCGCCCAAAGTCTCAACAGCGTTGAGAGAAATACAGCCGCAGGCTGCGCAGCACTTCAAGGACGCCTACCTGCTGGACTTTCTGGCCCTGCCAGACCCGCACTCCGAGGCCGAGCTGCACCGCAGCCTCTTGATGAACCTGGGCCGGTTCCTGACCGAGCTGGGGCGGGACTTCTGCTACATCGGCAGCGAATACCCGGTGCAGGTGGGCGCACAAGACTTTGCGTTGGACCTGCTGTTCTTCCATCGTGGCCTGAACTGCCTGGTGGCCATCGAGTTGAAGGTCACCGCCTTCGAACCCGAGCATCTGGGCAAGCTGAACTTCTACCTGGAAGCCCTGGACCGCGATGTGAAGAAGCCGCACGAGAACCCGGCCATCGGCCTGCTGCTGTGCGCCAGCAAGGACAGCGAGGTGGTGGAGTACGCGCTGAGCCGCACGCTCTCGCCTGCGTTGGTCGCGCAGTACCAGACGCAGTTGCCAGACAAACAGATGCTGGCGGCGAAGTTGCATGAGTTTTATGCGTTGAGTGCGCCGGATGCAGTGGATACAGTGCCGCGCAAGAAGAAGGATGGTCGGGCGTGATCGGAGAGCTCAAGCATCGAACGCTGATTGTTCTGAGCGGACTGCCCGGCACAGGCAAGACCACCATCGCGCGTGAACTCGTGGCGCGTGTTCGTTCCGTCTACCTGCGCATCGATGCCATCGAGCACGCGCTGAAGACGGCGAGCGGGAGCGCGAAAGACGTGGGCCCGGCGGGCTATGTCGTCGCGTACGCGCTGGCTCAGTCCAACCTCTCACTGGGCATGTCCGTGATCGCTGATTGCGTCAACCCGCTGCCGGTCACGCGCGAAGCGTGGCGAGCAGTGGCGGCGGAGACGTCGTCGCATCTGGTGGAGGTTGAGGTCGTGTGCTCTGACGTTGCGGAACACCGCCGGCGCGTGGAGAGCCGGACGGCTGACATTGCGGGCTTTGCGCTGCCGAGCTGGGAGGCTGTGCTTCGGCATGACTACGAGGCTTGGGGGACGGAGCGCTTGGTGGTTGACTCGGCGCTTGTGAGTGCGGGTGAGGCGGCAGACTTGATCTGGCGGCACGTGCGTGAGCGGTAAATCGATGCGCTCACGTTTCATCGATGCCTTCCTGGGCGCCATCGTGCTCGGCCCCTGGGCGGCGATGTTTGCCTATCTGGGCCTCGCCCCGCTGGCCGCGTACTGGCTCGACGGCACCAAACATCGCACGGGGCCCGGACGCGGCGCTTCCTATTGGTGGAGCTTCTCGGAAGCCGTAAACGCTCAGTACCCGGTTCTCACCTGGCTGCTGGAACTCAAGAGCCATGTCGTCGTGTGGAGCTGCCTGGCTGGCATGGTGCTCGGGCCGGTGGTTGCGTGGTTCATGAGCAGCCGCTTGAACCGCATGCGTCGCGGCATCCTGTAGTGAATTGGGACCAGCGAGCTTCCGTGGGCCCACAGACTCGGATTGGCGTTGCGTTCGATGCCATCACGAGTCAGCCCCTCAGCTCTCAACCAGAAGGTGATTTTTTGATCTCAGTGCAACCCGCGAAATCAGATGAGTGGAAGACCTATCAGGACATGCGCCTGCGGGCGTTGCTCGACTCCCCCGACGCCTTCGGAAGCACGCACGAAGCAGAGGCCACGAGAACCGATGCGATGTGGTCCGAGCGAATTGCCGTGGCTACGTCGTCCGGGAAGGATCGTGTTCTTTTCGCGTTCAATGGCAGCGACGCCTGTGGTTTGATCTGGTGCAAGTTGTCCAGCGATGAACCGGCTGTCGCCGACCTTTTCCAGATGTGGGTCGCTCCTGCATCGCGAGGAATGGGGGCCGGTCGCGCTTTGCTCAAGGAGGCGATTTCTTGGGCCGAGAGCGTCGGCGTGAACCGCGTTCGTCTGGGTGTCACTGCCGGAGATACGCCGGCGATGCGCCTGTACGCAGCTTGCGGCTTCCGCCCCGATGGCGCGCTGGAGCCGCTGCGAGAACACTCGAGTCTGATGGTGCAGCCGATGAGCTTTGCACTCGGACCCGTTGGATCGACGGCCTGACCTCCGCTGTCACCCACTTTTCCTTCGTTTAAGCTCAACCGAAAAAACTCTCTCTGAGGTTTCACCATGCTCCAAATGCGCCCCGGGTGTGAATGCTGCAACCGAGACTTGCCGCCGGATTCAGCCAATGCCCGCATCTGTTCTTTCGAGTGCACGTTCTGCAGCGATTGCGCAAGCGGGCGCCTCGCGGGCACATGCCCGAACTGCGGCGGAGAGTTGCTTCCGCGCCCGTCGCGGCCGGCTGCCAAGCTTGAGAAGTTTCCGGGTTCGACCACGCGGGTGTTCAAGCCGGAAGGTTGTGCTGCGGCATCGTGAAGCGCCGTCTTCAGGCATGTTCGTCGAGCTGGATGCTCGCGCAGGCGGCTCGGCGATACTTCCGGGCAACTTCGATACTTCGCTCCGACCAAACAAATGCGATTACTTGCAACTGTCAGTGCCTCGGTAAAGAGCGGTTCCTACGATGGAATGGCATACATCTACTGCCACGACCCGAAGCAGGACTATTGTTTCTCGCTAGCTCGTAGAGTCGACTCCAGTGACATCGAAGTGATGGTTGTTGACCAGGTAGTACATCGTGTCGACCAGTTGGAGGTTGCCCTTCATGCGTCTGGCCTCGTCGCAACGCTGAGTACGCAGGCGGCTTCGTTACTCGACGGTCACTCGAAATATGAGATCGAGTTTCTGCCAGGAAACTGGAGCCGACAGAGTGTTGAGGACGCACTGGCAGCCATCTTCCGTGGGAAAGATGGCTTGACTGTGAGCGGCTGAGCAATCCGCCGCTCATAGACCTGAGCACCGTTCGGCCACAACCGGGCAGGTCCGACCGCTCTAGACTGAGCCCATGAATCAACGCGTGTTTCCCGACCCAGACCGATACGCCATTTGCCCACTGGAAGGCCCCGTCTTACCCTTCTACGACGGTGCATTTGAAGCCGCCTATGTGCTTCTTAGTCCGTTCATGCGTCCCAAGTCGACCACGTTCGACCTGACCAATGCCGCGCGGGAAGACTGGAGTGCGGACGAGCTTTGCCAAACATTTGAATCAGTCCGGTGGTCGCAGGTGCGTGACCTCTGTGGATTTCCTTCGATCGCGTCAATCGA
>NZ_CALRZC010000332.1:0-6726 GCF_943372545.1 Variovorax sp. YR752
GCACGGCGCGAAGAAGCCCGCCGCGCGAGCGCCGAGCTGCTCGCGGACGAGCGCCGCTTCATCGACCTGGCCGCTTCGCCGATCTTCTTCACCGACGAGTTTTCAGTGGTCGGCGACCCCGCCGCCGAGGCGGTGCGCGACTACCTGCAGGCGCGCGGCCACCTGTAATCGTCGCTTCGGACGATGCCTGCGGGCAGGGCGCGTCCCTAAACTTTTTCCCACAGGCTGGCGCGTCGCTGGCCGCGAGGAGACCCCCTTTGTTCCAAGGCGAAAGTATCGAAGTCCTGCCGTTGCAGGACGGGCTGGTGGAGCTGCGCTTCGACCGGCGCGGCGAGGCCATCAACAAGCTCGACGCGCGCACCGTCGACGAGTTCCGCCAGGCCACCGAGCGCATCGCGACCTCGCCGGATGTGCGCGGCGTGCTCGTGACGAGCGCGAAAGACGTGTTCATCGTCGGCGCCGACATCACCGAGTTCGGCGCCACCTTCCAGCAGGCCGAGGCCGACATTGCGCGCGGCGTGCGCGCCAGCAACGAACTGTTCAACGCCTTCGAGGACCTGGCCGTGCCCAGCGTGGTCGCCATCAACGGCTTCGCGCTCGGCGGCGGGCTGGAGCTGGCGATGCTCGCGCCGCTGCGCGTGATGGCCGACACGGCCCAGGTCGGCGTGCCCGAGGTGAAGCTGGGCCTGTTCCCCGGCTTCGGCGGCACGGTGCGGCTGTCGCGCCTGGCGGGCCTGGCCACGGCCATCGACTGGGTGGCGAGCGGCAAGCCGGCCAAGGCGCCGGCCGCGCTGGCCGCGGGCGTGACCGACGAGGTCGCCGCGCCCGAGGCCCTGCGCGACCGTGCGCTCGCGCTGCTGCAGCGTGCGGTGCGCGGCGAGGTCGACTGGCAGGCCGCGCAGCAACGCAAGCGCGCGCCGCTGGCGCTGTCGGCCCAGGAGGCGGGCGCGCTGGTCGAGACGGCGCGCACGCAGGTGGCGGCGCGCAGCGGCAAGCACCAGCCCGCAGCCCTCATCGCGCTCGAGATGATGGCCGAGGCCGCAGGCCACGACCGCGCGGGCGCGCTCGACCTCGAGTCGGCCGCCTTCGGCCGCGTCGCGAAGACGCAGGCTGCGGCCTCGCTGGTGCAGGCCTTTCTCAACGACCAGGCGCTCAAGAAACTCTACAAGCGCCATGCGCGCGAAGGCCGTCCGGTGAAGCAGGCGGCCGTGCTCGGCGCCGGCATCATGGGTGGCGGCATCGCCTACACCAGCGCACTGCGCGGCACGCCGGTGCGCATGAAAGACATCGCGCAGCCGCAGCTCGATCTGGGCATGGCCGAGGCTGGCAAGCAGCTCGCCAAGCAGGTGAAGAACGGCCGGCTCGCGCAGGCCAAGGCCGATGCCATTCAAGCGTCGATCGTGCCGCAGCTGGACGAGGTCGGTTTCGACAGCGTGGACTGCGTGGTCGAGGCCGTGGTCGAGAACCTCGAGATCAAGCGCAAGGTGCTGGCCGCACTGGAAGGCAGCGTGAAACCCGGCACCGTGATCGCCTCGAACACCTCGAGCCTGCGCATCGACGACATTGCCCAGCCGCTCGCACGGCCTGAAGACTTTGTCGGCATGCACTTCTTCAACCCCGTGCCGGTGATGCAGCTGGTGGAAGTGATCCAGGGTGCGAAGACGAGCAACGCGGCCGTGTCCACCGCCGTGGGCTATGCCGTGGCCATGGGCAAGACGCCCATCGTGGTGAAGGACTGCCCGGGCTTCCTGGTCAACCGCATCCTCACGCCGTACATCAACGCCTTCGTGCAGCTGGTGGCCGATGGCGCCGACTTCGAGGCCGTCGACCGCGCGATGGAAGCCTTCGGCTGGCCCATGGGCCCGGCCTACCTGCAGGACGTGGTGGGCATGGACGTGGGCGCGCACGTGGGCGACGTGATCGCCGTGGGCTACCCGCAGCGCATGCCGGCCCTGGCGCGCAACGCCGTGAAGCTCATGGTGGCGAACAAGCGCTACGGCCAGAAGAACGGCGCCGGTTTCTACCGTTACGAGAACGACCCCACGGGCCGACCGCGCAAGTCGGCCGCGCCCGAGGCGCATGCATTGGTCGCCACGCTGCAGCCGCAGGGCCGGCGCGACTTCGCCGATGCGGAGATCGTCGAACGCATGATGCTGCCGATGGTCGTCGAGGCCGCGCACGCGCTCGAAGACGGCGTGGTCGCCACGCCGGCCGAGCTCGACATGGCGCTGCTGCTCGGCGTGGGCTTTCCGGCCTACGCGGGCGGCGCGCTCAAGTACGCCGACTGGCTCGGGCTGGACCGCGTGGTGGCGCTGTGCGACAAGCATGCGGCGCTCGGCGCGCCGTATGTGCCCACGGCGCGCATGCGCGAGATGGCAGCGCAGAAGCTGCGCTACTACCCGGTCTGAACGGCAGGCGTTTCGGTTTTCTTTCTTCCTTTCTCTCTCTATCCAAGGACAACAAGAGATGCAACTCGATTCCAGCATTGCCGCCGTCGTCACGGGCGGCGCCTCGGGCCTCGGGGCCGCCACCGCACGCCGCCTGGCCAGCCACGGCGTGAAGGTCGCGCTGTTCGACCTCAACGTGGAACAGGGCGAGGCCCTCGCCAAGGAACTGGGCGGCGTGTTCTGCAAGGTCGACGTGACCTCCGAGGAGCAGGTCGACGCGGCCTTTGCCAAGGCCCGCGCCGCGCACGGCCAGGAGCGCGTGCTGGTCAACTGCGCCGGCACCGGCAACGCGGTGAAGACCGCGAGCCGCGACAAGGCCTCGGGCGAGATCAAGCACTTTCCGCTCGCCAACTTCGACCGCATCATCCAGATCAACCTCGTGGGCACCTTCCGCTGCATCGCCAAGTCGGCGGCCGGCATGCTCACGCTCGACACGCTGGAAGACGGCGAGCGCGGCGCCATCGTCAACACCGCCTCGGTCGCGGCGCAAGACGGCCAGATGGGCCAGGCCGCCTACACCGCCTCGAAGGCCGGCATCGTCGGCATGACGCTGCCCATTGCGCGCGACCTCATGGGCGAGGGCATCCGCGTGAACACCATCCTGCCGGGCATCTTCAACACGCCGCTGCTGCAGGGCGCACCCGACAACGTGAAGGCCGCACTGGCCGCCTCGGTGCCTTTTCCCAAGCGCCTGGGCAACCCGGCCGAGTACGCGACGCTGGCCGAGCTGATGATCACCAACGGCTACTTCAATGGCGAGAGCGTGCGGCTGGACGGCGCGATCCGGATGGCGCCTCGCTGACGCCAGGGAAAAGAAGGGCTGTCGTCAGCCCTTCTGCGCACGCCCCCGCGCCTGCACCGCCTCGCGCCGCGCGCGCAGCACCTCGGGCGTGAGCGACGCGGCCCACTCGCGCGTGGCGGCCTGCTCCAGCGCCATGCCTTCGGCAAAGCTGCGCGCATGGCCGTCGTCGATCAGGCGTTTGTAGACCGGCAGCATCTCGGGCAGCGCGCTCGCGATGTCGGCGGCCAGTGCGAGCGCCTCGGGCATCAGCTGTTCGGGCGTCGTCACGCGGTTGACCAGCCCCCAGCGCTCGGCCTGCTCGGCGCCGACGAAGTTGCCGCTGAAGGCCATCTCCTTCGCACGCGCGATGCCGATGAGCCGCGACAGCCGCTGCGACAGCCCCCAGCCCGGAATCACGCCGATGCGCGCGTGGGTGTCGGCAAAGCGTGCCTCGCTCGAGGCGATCAGCAGGTCGCAGGCCAGTGCGACCTCGAGGCCGCCCGTGAGGGCCGCGCCGTTCACGGCGCCGATCACCGGGCGCGGAAAGTTCGCGAGCGCGGTGGCGACGTCGGTGCCGGCGTCGCCGGTGATGGCGCCGGGGTCGATCTCGCGCAGGTCGAGGCCGGCGCAGAAGGCGCGGCCCGCGCCGGTGACGATGAGCACGCGCACGCTGTCGTCCTGCGCGAGCGTGTCGAGCGTGCGCACCAGGGCGCGCCGCAGCGCGAGCGACAGGGCGTTCATGGCTTGCGGACGGTTCAGCGTGAGGCAGGCGCAGCCGTTCTGCGGGCGGGTGAGCAACAGGATGTCGGCGTCAGATGCAGGGGTGTTCATGGCGTGTCAGTGTTGGGCGCAGGCCGTGCCGGGGCATCGTCGGAACGGACGAATCCGGCGGCCTTGTCCCGCTCACGACTCGAAACCCGCGCCCGCATCGGCACCATGCGCCGCATTGTCTTCAATCCGTTTTTGAATCCACTGAGAGAAAGAAGGAGCGTCCCACCATGGACTTCAGCCTCACCCCGGCCCAGCTCGACCTGCAGGAACGAACGCGCCGCTTCATCGCCGAGGAGGTGATGCCGCTCGAATCCGACCCCCGGCAGGATTCGCACGGCCCCGCCGAGGCGCTGCGCGACGAGCTCGTGGCGCGCGCGCGCCGCGCCGGCCTGCTCACGCCGCATGCGTCGAAGGAACACGGCGGGCTCGGCCTGTCGCACGTCGACAAGGCCATCGTGTTCGAGGAGGCGGGCTACTCGCCGCTCGGCCCGGTGGCGCTCAACATCCACGCGCCCGACGAAGGCAACGTGCACCTGATGGAAGTGGTGGCCACGCCGGCGCAGAAGGCGCGCTGGCTGCAGCCGCTCATCGACGGCCACGTGCGCTCCTGCTTCTGCATGACCGAGCCGCCGCCCGGCGCCGGCTCCGACCCGTCGATGATGCAGACCGTGGCCGTGCGCGACGGCGACCATTACGTGATCACCGGGCGCAAGTGGTTCATCACCGGCGCCACCGGCGCGGGCTTCGCGATCATCATGGCGCGCATGGAAGACGGTTCGTCGACCATGTTCCTGGCCGACATGAACCAGCCCGAGATCGTGATCGAGCGGCAGATCGACGCGCTCGACAGCTGCTTCACCGGCGGCCACGGCGTGGTCCGTTTCGACGGCCTGCGCGTGCCCGCCGCCGACGTGCTGGGCGCGATCGGCGAGGGCTTTCGCTACGCGCAGGTGCGGCTCGCGCCCGCGCGCCTCACGCACTGCATGCGCTGGCTCGGCGCCGCGCGCCGCGTGCACGAACTCGCCACCGACTACGCCCGCCGCCGCCAGGCCTTCGGCCATGCGCTGGTGGAGCACGAGGGCGTGGGCTTCATGCTGGCCGACAACGACATGGACCTGCACGTCTCGCGCCTGACGATCTGGCACTGCGCGTGGGTGCTCGACCAGGGCGGCAAGGGCCGGCACGAGTCGAGCGTGGCCAAGGTGCTGTGCTCGGAGGCCGAATGGCGCGTGGTCGACCGCTCGGTGCAGATCCTCGGCGCCAGCGGCGTGTCGGACGAGACCGTGGCCGCGCGCATCTTCCGCGACATGCGGGCCTTTCGGATCTATGACGGCCCATCGGAAGTGCACCGCTGGAGCATGGCCAAGCGGTTGGCCAAGGCCTGAGCCACAAAGGCCGCCGCCCAAAATCGTCGGTTCCGACGACGCTGTGCGGCGGCGCGGCGCCAACAATGCGCTGGACTGTCGAACCGAACCCATCACCGGAGATTTCACATGCCCGAAGCCTATATCGTCGCCGCCGCGCGCACCGCCGGAGGCCGCCGCAACGGCCGCCTCGCCGGATGGCACCCGGCCGACCTGGCCGCACAGGTGCTCAACGCGCTCGTGGCGCGCACCGACGCCGACCCTGCGCTGATCGAAGACGTCATCATGGGCTGCGTCGGCCAGGCCGGCGAGCAGGCCTCGAACATTGCGCGCAACGCGGTGCTGGCCTCGCGCCTGCCCGAGTCGGTGCCCGCCACCTCGGTCGACCGCCAGTGCGGCTCGTCGCAGCAGGCGCTGCACTTCGCGGCGCAGGCCGTGATGTCGGGCACGATGGACATCGTGATCGCCGCCGGCGTCGAAAGCATGAGCCGCGTGCCCATGGGCCTGCCCACCACGCTGCCGCTGAAGAACAACCTGGGCTTCTACGTGAGCCCCGGCATGGAAAAGCGCTACCCCGGCATCCAGTTCAGCCAGTTCACGGGCGCCGAGATGATCGCCCGCAACTACGGCATCGAGAAAGATGCGCTCGACCGCTACGCGCTCGAAAGCCACCACCGCGCCATCGCCGCCACCCAGGCCGGCCACTTCGAGCGCGAGATCGTGCCCGTGGCCGTGCGCATGGCCGACGGCACCGAGACCGGCGAGCTGCACACCACCGACGAAGGCATCCGCTACGACGCCACGCTGGAGAGCATCGCCGGCGTCAAGCTCATCGCCGAAGGCGGCCGTTGCACGGCGGCCACCGCCAGCCAGATCTGCGACGGCGCCAGCGGCCTCATGGTCGTGAACGAGCGCGGCCTGAAGACGCTGGGCGTGAAGCCGCTGGCGCGCATCCATCACATGAGCGTTCTGGGCCACGACCCGGTCATCATGCTCGAGGCCCCGCTGCCCGCCACGCAGCGCGCGCTGCAAAAGGCCGGCATGAAGATCGAGGACATCGACCTGTACGAAGTCAACGAAGCCTTCGCGCCCGTGCCCATCGCCTGGCTGAAGGCGCTGGGCGCCGACCCGGCCCGCATCAACGTGAACGGCGGCGCCATTGCGCTGGGCCACCCGCTGGGCGCCTCGGGCACCAAGCTGATGACCACGCTGGTGAATGCCCTGGGCCAGCGCGGCAAGCGCTACGGCCTGCAGACGATGTGCGAAGGCGGCGGCATGGCCAACGTGACCATCATCGAACGGCTCTGACGAAGCCGGGCGGCCCTTGCGCCGCCACCTGGCAGCGCCCGCGGGGGGCGGCGCT
>NZ_CALRZC010000333.1:0-6656 GCF_943372545.1 Variovorax sp. YR752
ATCAACGAGATCAACGACGGCCGCGACAAGATCATCACCATCGAGGACCCGGTCGAATACCAGCTGCGCGGCGTGGTGCAGATCCCGGTCAACGAGAAGAAGGGCCTGACCTTCGCGCGCGGGCTGCGCTCGGTGCTGCGCCACGATCCGGATCGTGTGATGGTCGGCGAGATCCGCGACGCCGAGACCGCACAGATCGCCGTGCAGGCGGCGCTGACCGGCCACCTCGTCTTCAGCACCGTGCACGCGAACACCTCGTTCGACGTGATCGGCCGATTCATGCACATGGGCCTGGACCTCTACAACGTGGTCTCGGCGCTCAACGGCGTGCTCGCGCAGAGGCTGCTGCGCATGAGCTGCATCCATTGCCGAACGCCCTTCATCCCGCCGCGCGAGCTGCTGCAGCGGCTGTCGCTGGAGGCCGGCCATCCGTTCGCGCGCGGCAGCGGTTGCGGCCATTGCCGAGGCACGGGCTACCGCGGCCGCCGTGCCATCGCCGAGCTGCTGCTGCTCGACGACGAACTGCGCGACCTGATTGCCGAACGTGCACCGATGGGCCGCATCAAGGACGCGGCACGCCAGCGCGGCCTGCGCACGCTGCGCGACGCGGCCCTGGCCGCCGTCTGCAGCGGCGACACCACCTTCGAGGAGCTCGACCGTGTCACTCTCTCTGCTTGACCGAACCCGGCCTGCTGCTGCGCCTGCGCCCGCCCCGAGGCGCCGCTGGTTCCCGACCGCACGCGAACCCGTGCTCACGCTGTTCCTGCAGGAGCACGCGGCCTGGGGCTACGCGCCGGGCGACCAGACGGCACGGCGATATGCATCGAGTGACGCGTGGCTGCTCGATCACGCAGGATGCAGGCTGCGCCTGGTGCTGTCCACCGCCTTGACCCACCAGCTGGTGGTGAACGATCCGGCGCTGCCCCTCGAAGACATGGAGGCCCTGCTGGCCTGGGCGCGCCACCAGTTCGTCCACTACCACGGTGCCGCGGCACAGCATTGGCCCGTGTCGGCGTGGCTCAACGGCGAACAGCGTGGCGCCAGCGCTGTGCACGGCATCGACCTGGACGCGCTGGTGCGCCGCGCCGGCGCGAGCGGCGTGCAGGTGCGCTCGGTGCAACCCTGGTGGGCGGTGGCCCTGCAGGCCGCGACGCTGCAGGCGCCGACGCTGGCACTCGCGGAGGCGGCCGAGCTGTGGATCGTCGAAGGCGCCCGGGTCACCCGCGTGCGCTGCGGCCGCGGCCGCGTGCGGCAGATCGAGCAGCATTGGCTGGTGCAGCCGGAGCCGGCGGAACTCGCCACGCTGATCGCTGGCGCGGGCGTGCCGGCGCAGAGCTGCTGGCTGCTCGGCTACGGCCTGCGCCCGGGCGATGTCGACGTGCATGGCGTTCGTGTCCTCGGCGCGCTGCACGAAGAACACCCGGCGCCGCACTGGCTGGGCGCCTGAGCATGGCGTGGTCCTTTGCCGCGGTCACGCGCTGGCCGCAGCCCGACTTCCTGCCGCGGCCGGCGCGACCGCCGCTGCTCGCGTGGGCCGCGCTGCTGTGCATGAGCGGGGTGCTGGCGCTGGCGGTCGACGAGTGGCTGGTGCTCGAGGCGGCACGCGACGAGGTGCGCGCACAGATCGAACGGGTCCGCCCGGCCGACGAGCGCCGTGCACTGCGCGCCGGATCACGCGCCGGCGCGACGGGCGCGCAGCCCGCGCGCGGCGCTGCCGAAGCCGCGCAGGCGCTGTCTCGCGCGATCGAGCACCCGTGGCGCACGCTGTTCGAATCGAGCGAGCGGCATGCTGCGGCGGGGCTGCGATGGCTGCGCCTGGAGCATGACGCCGAGCGTGGCGACGTGCGACTGGCAGGCACGGCGCCGGATCGTCGTGCCGTGCTGAAGACGCTGGAGGCGCTTGCCGCCGATCCGGGCTGGGACGATGTGCTGCTGCTGCGCATCGAGGCACCCGCGGCCGGTGAGAGCACCGGCGAAGGCGTGCGCTTCGAGTTGCGAGCCCGCTTGGCAGGCGCGGTGGCGGCCGACGTCGCGCGAGGAGGGCGCTGATGCCGGCGATCACCCTGCCGCGCTGGACCGTCGGCGCGCCCGCGGTGATGCGCCGCCGGCTGCAGCGCGAGGCACGCCGCTGGGGGCTGCCCGGTCTGCTGGCCGGCGTGCTGGGCGCGGCGGCGCTGTGGCTGCTGGCGATCGAGCTGCCGCGTGGCGAAGCCGCCCTGCGCGAGGACGAAGTTCGCTGGATCGAGGCACGCGCGGCGCGGGTCGCTGCACAGCGGCGCACGGCCGCCACGATGGGCACCGACGCGGCGCACCCGGCGCGACGCTTCGTCGCCGCCTTCCCCGCCGTGCAGGAGCGCCATCGCCGCATCGAGCGACTGCTCGCCATGGCCACGGTGATGGGGCTGCAGCCCCGGCGTGGCGACGTGCGCGACGCGCCCGGCGGTGCCAGCGGCCTGGCGCGTGTGCGCTTCGTGATGCCGCTGAACGGCGGCTACGAGTCGCTGCGGCGCTATGTCGATCTCGCGCTGCGCGAGGACCCGGCGCTGACGCTCGATCTGCTGCGCATCGAGCGGCCCGACGGCCAGCAGGCCGAACTGCGCGTCGAGCTGCAGTGGTCGCTGTGGATGCGTCCGGCGCCGCCCGCGGTGGGCGGAGGCCCGCGGTGACGTGGCGCGGCTGGATGTGGGTTGCGCTGCTGGCCACGCTGGGCAGCTCGGCCTGGCTGTCGGGCGAAGCGCCCGACGAGGACATCGGCCTGGCCAGGGAGTCGGCAGGCGCGGGCGCATCGCCGCGACCGACGGCGTCGCCCTCGCGGGTGGCCGACGCAGCCTGGCCGGCGCCGCCGTCGCCGCGTGCGAGCGCGCCCTGGCCGTTCGACGCCGAGCGGGCCCAGGCCTGGGTCGTTCCACCGCCCCCACCCCCACCACCACCTCCGCGGCCGGTGCCGCAGGCACCCGTGGCCGCCGCTTCGGCGCTTCCGCAGCCACCGCAGTTTCCGTATGCACTGGTCGGCCGCGTCGACGACGGCACGGCCGTGCACGCGCTGCTGTCCAGCCCCACGCAGACGCTGGGCGTCAAGGCGCAGGACGTGATCGACGGCCAGTGGCGCGTCGACAGCGTCGATGCGCGCGGCCTCACGCTCACCTGGCTGCCCGGCGGGCAGCGCAAGACCGTCGCCTTCCGCTCCTCATGACCCGACCCCTGTTCCGCCTCCTGTCCATCCTCTCCGTGCTGCTGGCCGGCTGTGCCACGGTCGTCGGCGACGCGGAGCGCCTCGCGCAGGCCGGGCAGCCCGAACAGGCCGTCGAGCTGCTCGCCAATGCGCTGCGCGAGCGACCCGGCGACCTTGAACTGCGTGCGGCGCTGGCGCGGCAGCGCGAGCTGGCGCTGGCCCGGCTGGCGAACCAGTTCGAGGCGCATCGCGCTGCCGGCCGGCTCGATGCGGCGCGGGTCGCGCTGGGCCGGCTGCAGGCGCTGGACGCCGAGCATCCGCGCAGCCTCGCCGCGCGTGCCGACCTCGAGCGCGCCGAGCGCCATGAACGCTGGATGGGCGAGGCGCGCGAGGCCATCGCACGCGGCCATGACGACGAGGCCGAGGCCCGCCTGCGACCCTTGCTGGCCGAGGCGCCGGGGCACCCGCAGGCGCGCTCCGAACTGCTCAGGCTGCGCGAGCGCCGGCGGCCCGCGGCGGCGCCGGCCTCGCTCGGACCGGCGTTCCAGAAGCCGGTGACGGTCGAGTACCGCGACGCGCCGCTGCGTGCCGTGCTCGAGGGCCTGGGCCGCACGCACGGCGTCAACTTCGTGTTCGACAAGGACGTGCGTGTCGACACCAAGGTCAGCATCCTGCTGAAGGACGTGGCCATGGACGACGCGCTGCGCGTCATCCTCGGCACCCAGCAGCTCGACCGCAAGCTGCTCAACGACAGCACGCTGCTGATCTACCCGAACACGCAGGCCAAGCAGCGCGAGCACCAGGAACTGGTGACACGCAGCTTCTTCCTCGTCAACGCCGACGTGAAGCAGGCGCAGGCGATGGTGCGCACGCTGGCCAAGACACGCGACCTGTTCATCGACGAACGGCTCAACCTGGTGGTGATCCGCGACACGCCGGAGGTGGTGCGCCTGGTCGAGAAACTGCTCGCCAGCCTGGACCTGCCCGAACCCGAGGTGATGCTCGAGGTCGAGGTTCTGGAGATCAGCAGCAACAAGCTCGACGAGCTGGGCCTGCAGTGGCCGGAGCAGATTTCCTACGGCCTGCCGCCGGGCAAGGCGGGCGAGGTGCTCGAGGTCACGCGCGGCAACCGCGACCAGCTGCGCGCCAGCGTCGCCAACCCGGCGCTGGTGGCCACGCTGCGCGAGACAGTCAGCCGCGGCAACACGCTGGCCAACCCGCGGCTGCGTGCGCGCAACCGCGAGAAGGCGAAGATCCTGATCGGCGAGAAGCTGCCGGTGTTCGCCAGCACGGCGGCGACGGCCAACGTTGCCGGCACGACCACGGTGACCTACCTCGACGTCGGCATCAAGCTCGACGTCGAGCCCAGCGTGCAGCTCGACAACGACGTGGTCATGAAGGTCAACCTCGAGGTCAGCACCCTGATCGCCAAGGTGGCCGGCCCGGCCGGCTCGGTCGGCTACCAGGTCGGCACGCGCCAGGCCAGCACCTCGCTGCGCCTGCGCGACGGCGAGACGCAGGTGCTGGCCGGGCTGATCCGCGACGACGACACCAAGGGCATCAGCGGCCTGCCGGTGCTGGCCGACCTGCCGCTGGCCGGGCGGCTGTTCGGCGTGCACACCGACCAGCGCGTGAAGAGCGAGGTGGTGCTGCTGATCACGCCGCGGGTGCTGCGCAACTTGCCGCTGCCCGATGCCGATGCGTTGACGGTGGCGGCCGGCATCGACACCAGCCCGGGCGCCGAGCCGCTGCGCCTGCGCGGCAAGGGCCGGATGTCGGTGCCGCCGGCCGGCGCGGCAGCCGCTGCGGCAGCCCGTGCTGCTGCCGGCGCGGCCGGTGCCGAAGGGCAACGCGGCGGCACGCTGGTGCTGTCGACCAGCGGCGAAGTGCCTGCCGGCGGAACCGCCTCCGTCACGTTGCAGAACCGCAGCGCAGCGATCGTCAGCGGCGAGCTTCAGTTCGACACCCGGCTGTTCCAGGCCGCACAGGGGCAGACGCCCGCGCCGGGCCGCATCCCGTTCACGCTGGCACCGGGGGCGGAGCAGGTGGTGGTGCTGCGCGCATTGGCGGAAGCGGCGGGGCAGAACTCCGAGGTCAGCGTGGTCGGGCTCGCGGCGCAGAAGCCCGGCGGCGAGCCGCTGGCCGTCGAGGTGCAAGGGGACGGTGCGCTCGGCGTCGCCGCGGCGGCGAAGGCGACACCGCCATGACCGGCAAGCGAGCGAGCCTGCAGCGCGGCTTCACGCTGGTCGAGATGCTGGTCGTGGTGGCCATCGTCGGCATCCTCGCCGCGGCGGCGCACCCGGTGCTGGAGCTGAGCCTGCAGCGCAGCCGCGAGATCGAGCTGCGCCAGTCGCTGCGCACGCTGCGCGAGGCGATCGACGCCTACAAGCGTGCGGTCGACGACAAGCGCGTTGCCGCGGCGCCCGACGCCAGCGGCTACCCGCCGTCGCTGCAGGCGCTGGTCGAGGGCGTGCCCGACCTGCGCGCGCAGGATCGCAGGCTCTACTTCCTGCGCCGCCTTCCGCGTGATCCGTTCGCCGACCCGGCGCTGCCGGCGCAGCGCACCTGGGGCCTGCGCAGCTACGACAGCGCGCCCGAGGCGCCGGCGCCCGGCCGCGACGTGTTCGACGTCTACTCGACCAGCGAGCGCAACGGCCTGGACGGCACGCCGCTGCGCGAATGGTGACGGCGATGCAGCCCTCGCCACGCCGCGGCGGTTTCACGCTGATCGAGCTGATCGTCGTGATGGCGATCGTCGCGCTGCTCGTCTCGATCGCCGCGCCGCGCTACTTCCGCAGCGTCGACCGTGCACGCGAGCACACCTTGCGCACCTCGCTGGCGGTGATGCGCGACGCCATCGACCAGCACCTCGCCGACCGCAGCCGCTACCCGGATTCGTTGCAGGAACTGGCGGACCGACGCTATCTGCGCGAGGTGCCGGAGGATCCGCTGACCGGGCGCCGCGACAGCTGGGTGACCTTGCCGCCGCCGCCGGACTCGGCCTGGGGCGGGGCGGTCCACGACATCCGCAGCGGCGCGGCGGGGCGTGACGGCGAGGGCAGGCTGTATGCGGACTGGTGAGTTCGGCTTCACCTACCTGTGGCTGCTCTTTCTGGTCGCCATCAGTGCCGCACTTCTGGCCGTCGCCGGGCAGCGCTGGAGCCACACGGCGGCGCGTGAACGCGAACGCGAGCTGCTGTTCCGCGGCGGCGAGATCGCCGCGGCGATCGGCTCCTACCGCGCGGCCGGTGCAGGGGCGGGCCCGCGCAGCCTGGACGACCTGATCGACGACCGCCGATCACCGGCATTGAAGCGCCACCTGCGCCGCGTCTATACCGACCCGTTCACCGGCCGCGCCGACTGGGAGCCGGTGCTTGCCGACGACGGCAGCTGGCGCGGCGTTCGCAGCCGATCCGGGGCGCCGGCGCTGATGCTGCCGCTCGACGCCGAGCGGCGTGAGCCAGGGGGCGGAGCGCGCATCTCC
>NZ_CALRZC010000334.1:0-6629 GCF_943372545.1 Variovorax sp. YR752
GTGGCCGGCCACGGCCTTCTTCATCTGCAGCGCCGTGTACTCGGCCACCGAGAGGTTGTGGCTCACCAGCGCCGTCACGCAGGCGCCGCGCGCCTGGCCCAGCAGCAGCGTCGACTGCGGGTTGACGTTGACGAAGATGATTTCGACCGCCGACGCATCGGGCTGGTAGCGCGCCGTGATCTCGCCGATGCCGTCGAACAGCACCTTCAGGCGCGCCGGCAGGTTGCCGCTGCCCAGGTGCCGGGTGCTGATGGTGCCGCTGGCCACGTAGCGCAGCGCATGGCCGTCCGCATCGACCACGCCGAAGCCGGTGGTCTGCAAACCGGGGTCGATGCCGAGAATCCGCATGAAAAGGAAGCGTAAAGGCCTAAGCCTGGGTGAGGAAGGTTGAAGAAGCTGCGAATTCGTGCGGGATGCGTGGGTATCGCGGGCAGAATCCGCCCGGTTCTTGCATTCCGCCCCGCTCCGCGCGGGGCGCGCCACACAAGGAAGCGAAGGTGAATGTAGTCGAGTCCTCCGCAGAGCAGCAACTCAAGCAACTGAACGACGCCCAGTCCCTGCGCGTGCGCCTGCAGCCTCCCGCCGAACGCGCCGCCGCGAGCTTTCGCCAGGCGGAGCTGTTGAGCGACCTCGGCCGCCGCCGCGAGGCGATCGCCGCCTGCAGCCAGCTCATCGCCGAGTTCGGCGCGCTGCCCGACGCCGCCGTGGTCGTGCCCTGCTGCCAGGCGCTGCGGCTGCTCGCGCACGTGCTGCGCCAATTGCATCGCCCGGCCGATGCGCTGGCCACGCTCGACCGCCTCGTCGCCGCACACGGCCAGCGCAGCGAGCCCGAGATCCGCGCGCACATCGCCCACGCGCTGTACCAGCGCACCTGGCTCATCGACGATGCCGCCGCACGCTGCGAGGCCTGCGACTTCATGAGCGAGCAGCTCGATGCGCAGGCCGATGCCGAACTCGATGTGTGGCGGCTCGATGCGCGCCTGCTGAAGGCCGAGATCGAACACCACCGCGGCCTGCCGCAAGACGCATTGGCCACGCTCGACGCAACCATCGAACGCTTCGAGGGCGGCAGCGATTCCGGCGTGGTCCTGCGCGTGGCGCGGGCCCGGCTGGCCGCGGTGCTCAACCTGCGCGAGCTGGCGCAGCACACCCAGGCCCAGGTGCTGTGCCTGCAGGTGGCCGACCAGATCGAGGCCGGCCTGGCCGACGCCGCGCCCGAGCTGCGGCTGGAAGGCGTGCGCGCGCTGGCCCTGTTCTTCGACGGACTCGGGCTCGACGAGGTCGCGCGCCGCGCCGAGCTGGTCGGCTGGCTGCTCGATCGTTACGGCCACGACGCCTCGGCGCAGGTGCGCCGCCTCGCGGCGGTGCGTGCCCACGACTGGGCCGTGGGGCTGCGCGACCAGGGCGACGGCGATGCCGCGCTGGCCGCCTGCGAGCGCCTGCTCGGCACCTTCGCGCGCGACGGCGACGCCGTGGTGCAGCGCACCGTGGCCACCACCTTGCTGCACAAGGGCTTCGTGCTGCTCGATCTGCTGGGGCGGCCCGAGGCCGCGCTCGCGGTGTACGAGCCGCTCGTAGCGCTGTCGCGCGACGGCGCCACGCCTGAACTGCGCGAGCTGCGCGTGAAGGCGACAGCCGGGCGCGAGGCCTGCCTGAAGCGGCTGCGCAAGACCGGCGGACTCGAGGCCGGCGAGCTGCCGGCCGAACTCTTCGATGCGGCGTGCGACACCGTCCGCGAAGGCCGCAAGCTCGGTGACGCGGGCGCATCGCGCGAGGCCATCGCGCTGTTCGACGAGGTGCTCGCGGCGCATGCCGCATCGCCGCACCCGCTGATGCGCCGCCAGTGCGCGCGCGCCCTGTCGCACAAGACCTTCTGCCTGCTGGCCCTGGAGCACTTCGCCGAGGTCGTCGAGGCCGCCGACGCGATGGACGCGCGCTACGGCGCCGATGCCTCCACCGAGATGCAGTCGCAGGTGGCGCTGTGCCTGCAGTACAAGAGCACCGCGCTCGACCGTCTCGCGCGGCCCGCGGACGAGATGCGCGTGCACGACGAGATCGTCGCGCGCTGGGGCAATTCCGAGTTGCCCGACCTGCGTGCGCGCGTGGCCGGTGCGCTGTTCCGCAAGGGCGCCGTGCTGCGCCGCGCGGGCCGGTTCGCCGAGGCCGTGGCCAGCTACGACGAGGTGATCGCGCGCACGGCGATGGCGCGGGACAGCGCCTTGCAGCTGTGGGCCGCCAAGTCGATGATCAACAAGGCCAAGGCCTTCGACAAGATGGACGACCTGCCGGGCCAGGCCAAGGCCTACCGCCTGCTCATCGCGCGCTTCGGCGAGTCGGGCGACGCGGCCTTGCGCGGGCGCGTCGCCAATGCCTGCGAATGGCTGGCCGAGGCCGAAGGCCGGCAGGGGCGGGTGGCGGCGCAGCGCGAGGCGTTGGAGCAGGCGCTCGGGCGTTTCGGCACTGCGCTGTCGGCCGAGCAGCGCACGCGGCTCAAGCGTGAGCTTCAGGCGCTGAAGACGAAGGCGTTGGGACGGCGCGCGAAGCAGGCTTTCGACCGGGTGGTGCGGCGCAAGGCCTGATCGCCCGGTGCTTCAGACGTTGAAGTACCAGCGGATCGAATGGAAGAAGATCGGCGCCGCGAAGCACAGCGCATCGACGCGGTCGAGCAGGCCGTTGGCGCCGGTCACGCCCACGCCCTTCTGGCCCCAGTTCGGAATGCCGCGGTCGCGCTTGAGCGCCTTCATCACGAGGTGACCCATCGAGCCCGCGACGCAGGCAATGATCGACACCGCGAGCGCCTGCCCGAACTTGAACGGCGTGATGAACGAGAACAGCGCGCCCACCAGGCTGGCCACCACGATGCCGATGCCCCAGCTGGTCCAGTTGAAGCTGCGGCTCACGTTCGGCGCAAAGGGCGTGCGCTGCATGCGCCGCGAGATCAGGTGCTGCACCAGCACCGAGGTCTGCACCACGAACACCAGGAAGAACACGAGGAACGCGCTCTTGCCTTCGTAGCCGGGGAAGGTCAGCAGCAGCAGCGCGGGCACGTGGCTCATGCCGTAGACGCAGACCATGATGCCCCACTGCAGCTTGGCGTTGCGCTCGAGAAAATGGCTGGGGTCGTTCGCCAGCGCGCTCGCCACCGGAATGGCGAGGAACACGTAGACCGGAATGAACACCGTGAACAGGTCGAAGCGCGCCGTGGCCACGAGCCAGAACTGGATCGGCAGCACCACGAAGAACGCGAGGATCAGGCTGCGGTGGTCGCCGCGCCGCGTCGGCGAGAGCGTGATGAACTCGCGCAGCGCAAAGAACGAGATCAGCGCGAACAGCACGGTGGCCACCGTTTCGCCCAGCGCCCAGCCGATCCAGAACACGATCGCCATGAACCAGGTGGTGCCGAGCAGCGCGCGCACATGCGCCAGCTCGGCCTGCCACGATTCGTCGTGCACCGGGTTGCGCCGCTCCTTGAAGCTCAGGAAGAAGACGGTGGTGCTCACGATGACGAGCAGGCCGAAGACGATCAGGAAAAGGGCCGCGACCTGTTCGGTCGGGCTGAGGCTGCGCAAAAACTGGTTCATACCTTCAGACGTCGCGCAAAGCGATCACGGCGGCACGCGCGCGGTCGAGGAAAGGCCGGCGCTCCTCGCCATCCTCGACGCGTATTGGCGCGCCGAAGGTGACAGAGCACAAGATGGGCACGGGCACGATCTCGCCCTTGGGCATCACGCGCTGCACGTTGTCGATCCAGGCCGGCACCAACACCACGTCGGGGAACATCGTCGCCAATGCGTACAGGCCCGACTTGAACTTCTGCGGCTCGCCGGTGTGGCCGCGCGTGCCTTCGGGAAAGATGATGATCGAGTCGCCGCTTCGCAGGGCGTCGATGAGTGGGGCGAGCGGGTCGGCGGCGGGCGGCTCGGGCGGGGCGGCCGGTGCCTCGGGTTCGATGACGGGCGGCGGTGCGACCGGTGGTGGGGGCGGCGGCGGCGCGGGGAGGTCGAGCTGCCCCTGGATTTCTTGCGGTGCCTCGGCGACGAGGATCGTTTCGATCGGCAGCAGCGGTTCCATCGAAGGCTCGATGCGCTCGGCCGGTGCGTTGGATGCCGCGGGTGGTCGCGCTTCTGGCGGCGGTGGCGCAACCGGTGCCGCAGCAGCCGCAGGCGCCGTGGCTGCACGCTCGACGTACACCGCGTTGAACACCTCCGTCGTGATCCAGCGCTTGACCGGCGTGTTGGCCCAGTAGTCGCGCGCCGCGATGGGCCGCGTGATGCTGCGCAGTTCTTCGGGCAGCGCGGCCCAGATCATCACGAGGTCCGCGTGGCTCTGGTGATTCGCGAAGTAGATGCGCTGCTCGGCTTTCGGCGGACAGCCGTACCAGCGCGCTTGCGCGCCGGTGAGCAATCGGACGATTCCCAGCAGCAACCAACCTGTGAGCTTTGCCAGCATATGGAGGCGATGATACGGGCCATGCGATGGCGTTTCGATCTTCTTTCCCTGGCGTGGGCGGTGGCCCTCTTTGTACTACTCGTGCTGCTGGCCACCGTCGGCGCGCGCTGGGGCTGGGTGCGAAGTTTCTTCGGCGACGTGCTGGCCGTGGCGTGGGTGTACGTGGTGTTCAAGACCTTCGTCGCCGCGCGCGTGCTGCCGCTTGCGCTGGCCGCTTTCGGCGTGGGGCTGCTGGTGGAGCTGGGGCAGTTGCTGGCGTCGACGTGGCACCTGCACATTCCGAACCGCGCGCTGCGCATCGTGCTCGGCGCCACCGCCGACTGGTGGGACGTGGCGGCCTACGCGATCGGCTTCGTCGCCGTGCTGGCGGTGGAAGCTGCGGTGCGCAAGCTCAGGGCAGGTCGACTGCCGGCATCCGCGCCACGATCGTCGATGCCCGCCCGTTGATGTACGACGAGTTGGGCCGTCGCTCGAAGAACTTCGGGCTCGGCAGCATCACGGCCAGGCGCGCGGCCTCGTGTGAACTCAGGCGCGCGGCCGGCTTCTTGAAGTAGTACTGCGCGGCGGCCTCGGCGCCGAACACGCCTTCGCCCCATTCGACGTTGTTCAGGTAGATCTCGAGGATGCGCCGCTTGTCGAGCAGCACCTCGAGCAGCGTGGCGAGCACCAGTTCCTGGCCCTTGCGCAGCATGGTGCGTTCGCCCGACAGCAGCAGGTTCTTCGCGAGCTGTTGCGTGATGGTGGAGCCGCCGCGCAGCGGAGCCGGTTGCACCGGCTTGCCACGCGCCGCCGCACGCGCCATGCGCTTGGCGGCCAGCTGTTCGGCGCGGGCGTTGCGCTGGCGCGCACGCTCGATGGCTTCCCATTCGACGCCGTTGTGGTCGACAAAACCGGCGTCTTCGCTCGCGATCACGGCGCGCTTGAGGGAGTCGTTGATCTGCGTGTACGGCACCCAGTCCTGGCGCCATCCGCCTTCGCGGCCTTGCGAGAGCGCGACGCGCCAGGCCTCGGAGCGCTGGAAGGCCGTGCTCTGCGGATCGATCACCGCCATGGCCGCGATGCGCACCACGAAGAACAGCTCGAGCGCCAGGCCCGCCACCACGAGGCAGGCGATCAGGCGCAGCAGGCCCTTCATGCGCCGGCGGCGAGCGAGGCGCGCAGCTCGGCCAGCACCTGGGCCGAGGGCGGGCGCACGCCGCGCCAGAATTCGAAGGCTTCAGCGGCCTGTTCCACCAGCATGCCGAGGCCGTCGCGTGCGACCGCGCCGTGCGCTTCGGCCCAGGCCATGAAGCCCGCGGCGGCGGGACCGTACATCATGTCGACGGCCAGCGCGCCGGGGCGCAGCACCTGCGCGCTCACGGGCACCGCATCGCCCGCGAGGCTGGAGGCGGTGGCGTTGACCACCACATCGAAAGCGCCGGGCACTTCGTCGAGCGCCCAGGCCTCGAGCGTGGCGCCGTGGCGCAGCGCGAGCGCGGCGTGGCGCTGCACCAGTGCGATGGCCTTGTCGAGCGTGCGGTTGGCCACCACGATGCGCGCGGCGCCCGCGTCGAGCAGCGGCCCGAGCACGCCCGCCGCGGCGCCGCCGGCACCGATCAGCAGCAGCGACCGGCCCGCCAGCGGCACGCCGGCGTTGCGCACGATGTCGTTGACCAGGCCGATGCCGTCGGTGTTGTCGGCGTGGATGCTGCCGTCGGCCTCGAAGCGCAGCGTGTTCACGGCCTGCGCCAGCGTGGCGCGCTCGCTGGTGTGCTGCGCGAGCGCGGCGGCGTCGAACTTGAAGGGCACGGTGACGTTGCAACCGCGTGCCGTGTCGCCCTGCGCGGCAGCCTCGCTGCGGAAGGCGGCGATGCCTTCGGCGAACGCGCCGATCGGCACCAGCCGCCGGCCGTAGGCCATCGGCTGGCCGCAGAGTTCGGCAAAACGCGCGTGGATGCGGGGCGAGCGGCTGTGCTCGACGGGGTTGCCTATGACGCAGTACTGATCCATGGCCGGTGTTCCGTGTTCTGCTGTGGGGGTTACTGGGACGACAGTTCGATCGTCTCGTCGCGCGTGAACTTGAAGCGCGACTGCAGCACGATCTGGTCGGTCTGCTTGCGCATCGCGTTGGTGAAGGTGCCGAAGTTGCCGACGCTGCGCACGATGGCCTGGGCACGGCGGTCGAGCGTGGTGTTGCCCGA
>NZ_CALRZC010000335.1:0-6620 GCF_943372545.1 Variovorax sp. YR752
CGCAAGGCCGAGGTCGCCGAGATCACCGAGGCGGCGATGCGCGGCGAGATCGCCGACTACAAGGACAGCCTGCGCCGCCGCGTGGCGCTGCTCGCCGGCGTGCCGGTCAGCGCGCTCGAGAAGGTCTGGACGGACAAGCTGCGCCTGAACCCCGGTGTGCAGGCCTTCGTCGAGGCCTGCCAGGCCGCCGGGCTGAAGACGCTGCTGGTCTCCGGCGGCTTCACCTTCTTCAGCGAACGCATCCGCGGCCAGCTCCGGCTCGACTTCGCCCGCGCCAACACGTTGGGTGTGGCCAACGGTCGGCTTACCGGCACGCTGTTCGACCGGCCCTGGGGCGACATCGTCGACGGCGCCGAGAAGCGGCGCGTGCTGCTCGAGGTCGCCGAGCTGATGGGCATCGAGACGAGCCAGACGATCGCCGTCGGCGACGGCGCCAACGACCTGCCGATGATGGGTGCCGCCGGGCTGTCGATCGCCTTCCACCCCAAGCCGGCGGTGCGCGAGCAGGCGATGATCTCGATCATGGACGGCGGCATGGACCGCGCGCTCGAGGTGCTGCAGCGCTGACGCGCTGCACCGCCGGTCAATCCGGCTGGCGCAGCACCAGTTGCACTTCGTGCGGCCGCGCGGCGGCGATCGGCTCGTAGCGCCACTGGCGCACGGCCTCGAGCACCGCGGCATCCATCGCCGGGTGACTGGAACGGCGCACGGCGGCATCGGCCACCGAACCGTCGGCATTGACGGTGAAGGCCACCTGCACCTGCACCTCGCCACGCAGCGCGCCGATCAGCCGGCGTGGCGTCACCGGTTCGACGACGTTGGCGAGCTTCAAGGGCACCAGCGCGGGCGCGGGCTCCGGTTCCGCGGCGGGCGGCGTGCTCTCCGGCACCCCGCTGGATCGTGGCGTCGCGGAAACCTCGACGGTCGCGACGGTGGATTCCGGCGGCCCTGCCGGTGGCGGCGGGTCAGCCGGTGGCGGCGGGTCGGCCGCGGCCGGCGCGCCGGCGGCAGCCTGTTCGGGCCGTGGCTCGGCGACCGGTGCGGTGGCGGCGATCGGCGCTGCGCCAGTCTCCGCCGCCACGCGCGGTGCGGGCTTCACGGTCTCGGGCGCCTTCGCCTTCGGCCTGATCTTTGCCGCCTCGATGATCATGCGCATCGGGTTGCTCGCCTCGCGCTCGACGCGGCGGGTCGCATCCTGCGTCCACGCCAGCGGCGTGACCGAGATCAAGGCGAGTAGCAGCAGCAGTCGGGTTGGCATGGCGATTCGGCGCGATTCTGGCAGTCGGCCGCGCCACGGTGTCATCGGCGCCGGCGGGGAAAACCTGAGGCCGTGATGCAGTCCACAGGTCCTAGGATGAGGCCGACCAACGACCCGAGGAGACCCGATGAGCACGCCCACCAAGTTCCTGCTCGACGAGAGCCGGATGCCCCGCCACTGGTACAACATCGCGGCCGACCTGCCGACGCCCGCCCCGGCGGTGCTGCACCCCGGCACGATGCAGCCGGTCGGCCCCGACGACCTGGCGCCGCTGTTCCCGATGGAGCTGATCATGCAGGAGGTCAGCACGGAACGCGAGGTGCCGATTCCCGAACCGGTGCGCGAGGTCTTCACGCTGTGGCGCCCCTCGCCGCTGGTGCGCGCGCATCGCCTCGAGAAGGCGCTCGGCACGCCGGCGAAGATCTACTACAAGTACGAGGGCGTCTCACCGGCCGGCTCGCACAAGCCCAACACCGCCGTGCCGCAGGCCTGGTACAACGCCCAGGCCGGCATCCGCAAGATCTCCACCGAGACCGGCGCCGGCCAGTGGGGCTCGTCGCTGGCCTTCGCCGGTGCGCTGTTCGGCATCGACGTCACCGTGTTCCAGGTGCGCGTCTCCTACGACCAGAAGCCCTACCGCCGCGCACTGATGGAGACCTACGGCGCACGCTGCATCGCCAGCCCGTCGAACGAGACGAACTCGGGCCGCGCCATCCTCGCCCGGGACCCGAATCACCCCGGCTCGCTGGGCATCGCGATCTCGGAAGCGGTGGAAGTCGCGGCGACGAACGACGACACCAAGTACGCGCTCGGCTCGGTGCTCAACCACGTGCTGATGCACCAGACCATCATCGGCCAGGAGGCGATGCTGCAGCTCGAGATGGCCGGCGACGACCCCGACGTCGTGGTCGGCTGCACCGGCGGCGGCAGCAACTTCGCCGGCATCAGCTTCCCCTTCATCGGCCAGCAGTTGCGCGGCAAGGGCAAGACCAAGCAGCGGCGCATCGTCGCCGTCGAGCCGGCGGCCTGCCCCTCGCTGACACGCGGCAAGTACGCCTACGACTTCGGCGACACCGCGCACCTGACGCCGCTGACCAAGATGCACACGCTAGGTTCGACCTTCACGCCGCCGGGCTTCCACGCCGGCGGCCTGCGTTACCACGGCATGGCGCCGCTGGTCTCGCACCTCAAGGAGCTGAACCTGATCGAGGCCACCGCCTACCACCAGACCGCCTGCTTCGAGGCCGGCGTGCTGTTCGCGCGCGCCGAGGGCATCGTGCCGGCACCGGAGGCCAACCATGCGGTCAAGGGCGCCATCGAGGAAGCCTTGCGCTGCAAGCGCGAAGGCCGCTCGGAGGTGATCCTGTTCAACCTGTGCGGCCACGGCCACTTCGACATGTCGGCCTACAGCAACTTCATGGCCGGCAAGCTGGTCGACCAGCCCTACGACGAGAAGGAGCTGGCGATGGCGCTGTCGGGCCTGCCGGCGGTGCCGGCCTGAACGATCAGGCAGCCTGAACGATCAGGCGGCCGGCGCGGGCGTCACGACGATGCCGTCTTCGTCGGCATAGAGCCAGTCGCCGGGGCGGACCCACACGCCCTGGATCAGCACCGCAATGCCGGTCTGTCCCGGCACCTTGCGGTCGGTGGGCATGGGCAGCAGTGCCAGCGCGCGGATGCCGACATCGCAGGCAGCGAGTTCCGCCTTGTCGCGCGCGGCCCCGTCGATCACCACGCCGGCCCAGCCGTTCTTCGCCGCGGCGGCGGCGATGTTGCCGCCGATCAGCGCGCGGCGCAGCGAGCCCCCGCCATCGACCACCAGCACACGCCCGTCGCCGGGCGACTCGAGCGCGGCCTTGACCGGCGAGTTGTCCTCGAAGCACTTGACGGTCAGCACCGGCCCGCAGAACTTGCGCCGCCCGCCATAGTCGTGGAACACCGGCGGCAGCACGCGCAGGTTGCCGTCGCCGGCGGCATAGGCGGCCTTGTGCGCGTCGCACAGGTCGCAGGTGGCGAAATCGGTCGTACTGGTCATGCGTTGAGCACCTTTCGGATCGGCGGTTTGACGTCCTCGCGACGCGGCGGCAGCATGGGCTGGTGCTCGCGCGCGGGGTTGAGGATGATCGAGGTGGCGGTCTCGGTGAGGATGCAGAACTTGCTGACCACCGCATCGAGATGGGCCACGTCGATGACGGCGATCTCCAGCACCCAGCTGTCGTCGCCGGTCACGTTGTAGGCATTGATGCACTCGGGCGTCTGCTGGATCAGCTTGACCACGCGCGCGTACTCGGCGCGGCCGACGCGGATCAGCGCGCGGATGCCGTAGCCGAGCTGGGTCAGATCCACCGTCGCACGGTAGCCGGTGATCACGCCGGCGGCCTCCAGCTTGCGCACACGCTCGGTGACGGCGGGCTGGCTGAGGTGCACACGCCGGCCGAGTTCGGCCATGGTCAGGCGCGCATCGGCCTGCAGTTCGGCGAGGATGCGGGTGTCGTGGGCGTCGAGTTCGAAGTTCAAGGCCATGGGGGCGAAACTCCTTGAAAGTCGCCGGGATTGTGCCCTCACGAACTGCAATCGACCATGGATGATCCCCGCCGACTTTCATACGATCCTGACCTCGATCAGGAATCACGTCCATGTCCTCGACCACCCTCGCCGTCGGCACCCCGCGTCACGCGCCGCTGTCCACTCTGCTGCTGCTGTGTCTGGCGGCCACCTGGCTGATCTGGGGCTCGACCTACCTCGCCATCAAGTTCGCGCTGCTGAGCTTCCCTCCCTTCTTCCAGATGGGCACGCGCTTCCTCGCCGCCGGCGCCGTGCTGATGCTGTGGATGCGCTGGCGCGGCGCGCCGTGGCCGAACCGCGCTCAGTGGCGCAACGCGCTGGTGGTGGGAACGCTGATGCTCGGCGGCGGCATGGGCGGCACGGCGGTCGCCGAGACCAGCGTGGGCTCGGGGCTGGTCGTCGCCTTCATCGCCGTGGTGCCGCTGATGATCGCGGCACTCAACCTGATCTGGCGCGTGGTGCCCGGCCGGCTG
The DNA here is from genome assembly GCF_943372545.1 of Variovorax sp. YR752. Classification (NCBI taxonomy): domain Bacteria; kingdom Pseudomonadati; phylum Pseudomonadota; class Betaproteobacteria; order Burkholderiales; family Comamonadaceae; genus Variovorax; species Variovorax sp. YR752. The sequence goes on from NZ_CALRZC010000335.1 coordinate 4,297, forward strand.
GAACTGGCCGGTATCGTCGTCGGCCTCGGCGGCGTGCTGATGCTGACCCAGGGTGCCGGCTTCCAGGCCTCGCCGGGCGGGCTGGCGGCGATCGCGATCGCCTGCATCACCTGGTCGGTCGGCAGCGTGCTCAGCCAGCGCAGCCTGCCGCTCGCCCCCGGCGCGACCGGCTTCGCCAGCGAGATGCTGTGCGGTGGCGCAGTGCTGATGGCGCTGTCGTGGTTCGCCGGCGAGCAGCCGCAGTGGCCGGCGCAGCCCGCCGCGGTGGCGGCCTGGTTCTACCTCGTGGTGGCCGGCTCGCTGATCGCCTTCAACGCCTACATGCACCTGCTGGCGCATGCCAGCGCCGGCCTGGCCTCGAGCTACACCTTCGTCAACCCGGTGATCGCGATGCTGCTCGGCGTGGCCGTGCTCGGCGAGGCGGTCAGCGGCTTCGAGTGGGCCGCCGCCGGCGTGGTGTTGGTCGGCGTGGTGCTGATGCTGCGCGGTGCGGCACTCAAGCGCGCCGCCTGAGCGCTGCCTCGCGGATCGCGCTCAGCGTGGTGCGCGTGGTGCTGACCTCGGTGGCCAGTTTCAGGTGGATCAGCGTCGGGCCGTCGGCCGCGAGCGCGTCGCGCAGTGCCGGCTCGAACCCAGCCGTGCGCTCGACACGTGTCGCGTTCCAGCCATACGCCTTCGCCAGTGCCGCGAAGTCGGGGTTAAACAGGTCGCTTCCCGAAACCCGCCCCGGGAACTCGCGCTCCTGGTGCATGCGGATGGTGCCGTAGCTGCCGTTGTCGACCACCAGGCTGATCAGCTTTCCCGCGCCGCGGCCAGCGCCATAGCCGGTGGCCGTGGCCAGTTCCTGGCCGGTCATCAGGAAGTCGCCGTCACCGGCGACGTTGATCACGGTGCGATCCGGATACAGCAGCGAGGCGGCGATCGCCGCCGGCACGCCGTAGCCCATCGCCCCCGAGGTCGGCGCGAGCTGGGTGCGGCCGTGGTGCTGCAGCCCCCGGTAGCGCACGTAGCGGTGCAGCCAGCCGCTGTAGTTGCCGGCGCCGTTGGTGTAGACCGTGTCGTCGGGCACGAGGCGCTCGACGGTGAGCATCACCTCGGCCATGTCCAGCGGCTCGACCGGTGACGGCACGCGGTTGGCGGCGTAGTCTGCAGACGCCGACCCGGCCCAGGGCCGCCAGGCGATCTGCGGCGGCGCGTTCAGCGATTCCAGCGCCTTGGCAGCGTTGTTGACCGAAGCCTGCAGCATCAGGTCGGCGGCGTAGACGCGGCCGAGTTCTTCCGCACCGGCGTGGATGTGCACGAGCGTCTGCTTCGGCCGCGGCGCTTCGAGCAGCGTGTAGCCGCCAGTGGTCATCTCGCCCAGTCGCACGCCCAGCGCGATCACCAGATCGGCCTCGCGGATGCGCGCCGCGAGCTTCGGATTGATGCCGATGCCGACGTCGCCGGCATAGAGCGGGTGGCGGTTATCGAAGCCGTCCTGGAAGCGGAAGCCGCAGCCCACCGGCAGTTGCCAGTTCTCGGCGAAGCGCTGCAGCGCCCGCGCGCCTTCGGCGTCCCATCCGCTGCCGCCGGCGATCACGAACGGCCGCTGCGCCTTCACCAGCGCAGCGCGCAGCTCGCGCAGCGGTCCGGGGGCCGGCCAGGCCTGCACCGGCTCGACACGCGGCAACACCGGCGCCATGGTCGGCGTGGTCAGCAGGTCTTCCGGCAGCACCAGCACCACCGGGCCGGGCCGGCCCTGCATGGCGGTGTGGAAGGCCCGCGCGACGTACTCGGGCAGGCGGTCGGCACTGTGCACCTCACCGACCCACTTCGCCATGCCCAGCGTGCCGGGGCCGAAGACCTGGCGGTAGTCGAGTTCCTGGAAGGCCTCGCGGTCGCGCTGGTCGCTCGCCACCTGGCCGATGAACAGGATCATCGGCGTGCTGTCCTGGAAGGCCGTGTGCAGCCCGATGCTGGCGTTGGTCGCGCCGGGGCCGCGGGTGACGAAGCAGATGCCCGGGCGGCCGCTCAGCTTGCCCTGCGCCTCGGCCATGAAGGCCGCGCCACCCTCCTGGCGGCAGGCGATGAAGCGGATCTTCTCGCGGTGTTCGTGGAAGCCGTCGAGCACCGCGAGGTAGCTCTCGCCGGGTACACCGAAGGCGGTGGTGACGCCCTGGGCGATCAGAGCCTCGACGAGGGCGTGGCCGGCGATTCTGGACGCAGAGGCAGTGGAAGCAGGCGCGGAGCGGTCGGTCATGCCGGCATTTTCGCCGCCGCGCCGCGGCCGCGCGCGACGCGCACGCCGACCAGCGCCGCCGACACCACGCCGCCGACCAGCGCCA
>NZ_CALRZC010000336.1:0-6541 GCF_943372545.1 Variovorax sp. YR752
GATCGGGCCGGCGGCGAGCACCGCGCGCTCGTAGTCCAGGCCCGACATCAGCACCTTGGCGCCGCCGTTGAGCGAGCCCAGCACGTTCTCCGCCGGCACCTCGACGTTGTTGAACACCATCTCGCCGGTGTGGCTGCCGCGCATGCCCAGCTTGTCGAGCTTCTGCGCGGTGCTGAAACCCTTCATGCCCTTCTCGACGATGAAGGCGGTGACGCCGCGCGCGCCCAGTTCGGGCTCGGTCTTGGCGTAGACCACCATGGTGTCGGCGTCCGGGCCGTTGGTGATCCACATCTTGGTGCCGTTGAGCAGGTAGTAGCCGCCCTTGTCCTGCGCCTTCAGCTTCATGCTGATGACGTCGGAGCCGGCGCCCGGCTCGCTCATCGCCAGCGCGCCGACATGCTCGCCGCTGATCAGCTTCGGCAGGTACCTGCGGCGCTGCGCCTCGCTGCCGTTGCGCTTGATCTGGTTGACGCACAGGTTGCTGTGCGCGCCGTAGGACAGGCCCACCGAGGCGCTGGCGCGGCTGATCTCCTCCATCGCGATCATGTGCGCGAGGTAGCCCATGCCGGCGCCGCCGTACTCCTCCGGCACGGTGATGCCGAGCACGCCGAGTTCGCCCATCTTGCGCCACAGGTCCATCGGGAACTGGTCCGACTTGTCGATCTCGCCTGCGCGCGGCGCGATCTCGGCATCGGCGAAGGCACGCACCGCGTCGCGCAGCGCGTCGATGTCCTCGCCGAGCTGGAAGTTCAGGCCTGGAAGGTTCATGGCTTCGTCTCCTGGTGTCCTAGTGTTTGAGCGCCTCGCGGCCGCGCACCGTCATGATCGTCGCGGTCATCGTGGCGATCAGCTTCTGGTTCGATCCATCTTCGTCGTGCTGCGTCGCCCGCCCGTCGACCACGCTGATGGTTCGCCCCGGCTTGATCACCACACCCTCGAAGCGGAAGCGCGGCCCGCGCGCCGGCGCGATCAGGTTGATCTTGAACTCGATGGTGAGCACCGCGGCGTCGTCAGGCATCAGTGAAAACGCCGCGTAGCCGCAGGCCGAGTCGAGCGCACACGAGACCATGCCGGCATGGATGAAGCCATGCTGCTGCGTCAGCGTGTCCTTGTGCGCCATTGCCAGCACCACGCGGCCGGGTTCGACCGACTCCAGCGTCGCCCCCAGCGTGGCCATCGCGGCCTGGCGGGCGAAGGAGTCGCGGGTGCGCTGGGCGTAGGCATCGTCGTGAGGCTTCATCGCTCGCTCCGTGGTGGCGCTTGATTGACGTTTACGTAAACGTTAATCATAGCCATGAGTCCGGTCGCACGCTTTCGGTGCATCCCCCTACACTGCCGCGGCTGCCCACCGGCGGCACACAACAAACACGATGAGGAGATCCCCCATGAGCCTGTTCCCGCAATGGCGAGAAGTCGCTGCCACCCCCGGCGCCGTGGTCGCCCCCGACGAGCGCCTGCCCTGGCCGCAGACCGCGGCGCTGGGCGTGCAGCATGTGATCGCGATGTTCGGCGCCACCGTGCTCGCCCCGATCCTGATGGGCTTCGACCCCAACGTCGCCATCCTGATGAGCGGCATCGGCACGCTGATCTTCTTCGTGATGGTCGGCGGCCGGGTGCCGAGCTACCTGGGCTCGAGCTTCGCCTTCATCGGCGTGGTCATCGCCGCCACCGGCTACGCCGGCCCGGGGCCGAACGCCAACCTCGGCGTCGCGCTGGGCGGCATCATCGCCTGCGGCGCGCTGTACACGCTGATCGGCGTGCTGGTGATGGGCATCGGCACGAAGTGGATCGAGTCGCTGATGCCGCCGGTGGTCACCGGCGCGGTGGTTGCGGTGATCGGCCTGAACCTCGCCGGCATCCCGATCAAGAACATGGCGCCGACCGGCTTCGACGCCTGGATGCAGGCAGTGACCTTCGTCAGCGTCGGCCTCGTGGCCGTGTACACGCGCGGCATGACGCAGCGCCTGCTGATCCTCGTCGGCCTGATCCTGGCCAGCATCGTCTATGCGGTCCTCACCAACGGCCTCGGCCTGGGCAAGCCGATCGACCTGGCCGGCCTGGCCAACGCCGCCTGGTTCGGCGCGCCGAACTTCGCCGCGCCGGTGTTCGACGGCAAGGCCATGCTGCTGATCGCCCCGGTGGCGATCATCCTCGTGGCCGAGAACCTCGGGCACATCAAGGCCGTCAGCGCAATGACCGGGCGCGACCTCGACCCGTACATGGGCCGCGCCTTCGTCGGTGACGGCGTGGCGACCATGGTCTCGGGTGCCTCCGGCGGCACCGGCGTGACCACCTACGCCGAGAACATCGGCGTGATGGCCGCCACCAAGATCTACTCGACGGCGATGTTCGTCGTCGCCGCGCTGATCGCCATCCTGCTCGGCTTCAGCCCGAAGTTCGGCGCACTGATCCAGGCCATTCCACTGGCGGTGATGGGCGGCGTGTCGATCGTCGTGTTCGGTCTGATCGCGGTGGCCGGCGCGAAGATCTGGGTCGACAACAAGGTCGACTTCTCGGACAACACCAACCTGATCGTCGCCGCGGTGACGCTGGTGCTGGGCACGGGGGACTACACGCTGAAGTTCGGCGGCGAATCGACGAGCTTTGCGCTCGGCGGCATCGGCACCGCCACCTTCGGCGCTATCGCGCTGCACGCGCTGCTGCGCCGACGCAGCTGAACAAGTTCCGCGGCGGCGCTTGTCGGAAAGCAAGCGCCGGCGCACGCGTCGCGTCTAGATTGCTCGCACTGGCGCCACCTGTCGCGCCGTGGAGATGGCGATGATCACGTTCGTTCGCGCACAGACCTGGGCCACCGCCATCGCGGCTGCGCTGCTTCTCGGCGGTTGCGCCGGGCACGGTCACGGCATGCACGGCATGCATGGCGCCGGAGCCGGCCCGGGCGGTGCCTGCCCGATGCACGCCGACATGCAGCAGAAGATGGCTGCGGCGAAGACGCCGGAGGAGCGCCAGGCGCTGATGGCCGAGCACCACCGGAGCATGGGCATGTCCGGCGGCACGCAGTGCCCGATGATGCAGCCGCCGGCAAAGTAGGCCGGCCAGACGCACTCAGCCGGCCTTGCGCCGTTCGCCCTCGGCAAGCAGGCGGCGCGCTTCCTTCTCGTGGGCGCGCACCTCGTCGAGCGTGGCGTCGAGGTCGGCCATCTGCTGCTCGAGCTGTGCGCGGTGCGCCGCCAGCACGACGAGGAATTTCTTCAGCTGCGGCTGGGTGTCGCGCGGCGACTCGTACATGTCGACGAGTTCCTTCACTTCCGCGAGTGTCAGGCCGAGGCGCTTGCCGCGCAGCGTCAGCTTGAGCCGCGTGCGGTCACGTGCGGTGTAGACGCGGTTGCGCCCGCTGCGCTGCGGCGTGATCAGCCCGCAGTCCTCGTAGAAGCGGATCGCGCGGGTGGTCAGGTCGAATTCGCGCGCCAGCTCGCCGATGGTGTAGGTCACGGCGGAGGGGGGCGACGCTTGGGAGACAGCGGCTGCGGGCATGGCGACTTACACTGGCTCGGTTGACGTTTACGTCAAGTGTAGCGAAGCCCGCCCCCATGAACCTCGACGAAGCCCAGCTCCTCTACCCCTTCGGCGACACCCTGCCAACCATCGGCGCGACGCTCGAGGTCGCCCCGGGCGTGCGCTGGCTGCGCATGCCGCTGCCCTTTGCGCTGGACCACATCAACCTGTGGCTGCTGCGTGACCGCGACGAGGCCGGCCGCGAAGGCTGGGCGATCGTCGACTGCGGCATCGCCAGCGACGCCACCCGCACCGCCTGGGAGCAGGTGTTCGCGAACGAGCTGCAGGGCCTGCCGGTGCTGCGCGTGATCGTCACCCACATGCACCCCGACCACATCGGCCTGGCGCACTGGCTGACCGAACGTTTCGGCGTGCGGCTGTGGATCAGCGCGACCGACTTCAACGCCGCGCGGCTGGCCAGCCAGTCGACCACCGGCTTCGGCGGCGACGATGCGGCCGCCTTCATGGCCAGCCATGGCCTGGCCGACCCGGAGGCGGTGGAGAAGGTGCGCCGGCGCAGCAACTACTACGCGAGCATGGTGCCTCAGGTGCCGGTGCGCTTTCGCCGCCTGATGGACGGTGCCGAACTGCGCATCGGCGATCACGACTGGCGCTGCCACGCCGGCTACGGCCACGCGCCGGAGCACATCGCGCTGCACAGCCGCGCGCTGGGCGTTCTGATCAGCGGCGACATGGTGCTGCCGCGCATCTCGACCAACGTCAGCGTGATCGACCTCGAGCCCGAGGCCGACCCGCTGCCGCTGTACCTCGACTCGATAGCGCGCCTGGAGGCGCTGCCCGCCGACACGCTGGTGCTGCCCTCACACGGCAAGCCCTTCCGCGGCCTGCACGCGCGCATCGGCCAGCTCGCCGCCCACCATGACGAGCGTTTCGCCGACCTGCGCGCCGCCTGCGCACGCGAGCCGCAGACGGCGGCCAGCCTGCTGCCGGTGCTGTTCCGCCGGCCGCTGGACCTGCACCAGACCACCTTCGCGATGGGCGAATCGATCGCGCACCTGAACGCGCTGTGGCACCGCGGCGAACTGCGCCGGACGCGCGGCGACGACGGCGTCTACCGGTTCTCGCCGGCATGACCTCGCCAACCTGAGCGCCCTGACCGGCTAAACCATGTAGGCGACGGCGAACACGCCGATCATCAGGAACACCAGCACCACCTTCACGACGGTGCCGAGCAACTGGCCGATCCAGGTGGCCACGCCGACGCGCGCCGCCTGGCGGCCGGCCATCGCATGGTCGGCCGCGCTGGCGAAGCCGCCGTTGCGGCGCTGCTGGTGCCAGTACTCGCCGGCGGCCGCGCCGACCAGCGGCATGAACAGCAGGCCGACGAAGCCCATCAGGATGCCGAGCACCGTGCCGATCGCCGCGCCGGCCACGGCCGCCGGGCTGGCGCCGGCCTTCTTCGCGCCGAGCAGGGCGGCCACGTAGTCGGTCGCCCAGGCCAGCACGGCGAGCACGGCGATGACGCCGACCGTCCAGCCCGACACCTTGGCGAAGCCATCGATCCACGCGCCCAGCGCGGCACCGGCCAGAACGAGGATGGCCCCCGGCAGCACCGGCAGGATCACACCGGCCAGCCCCACCGCCATCAGCGAGATCGCGAGCAGCCACCACCAGGGACTGGCCGAGACCAGCGTCACCGATTCGATCATCGTGTCGACTCCTGCGGCGCACCGTTGCCCGCAGTTCCGCAGATGGCGGCAGCTTGCCGCGAATCAAGCCGCCGGGCCGGCCACCGCATCGACGATGGCCCCCGGCGTGGTCACCCAGACCTCGCTGTCCGGGCGGCCGACGATGTGCTTCAGCGCACGGCGCAGGTGGCGCAGCCGGTAGGGCTGGCCGACCAGGTAGGGGTGCAGCGCCAGGCCCATCACCAGCGCGGGGGCGTCGTCGCCGCGCTGCGTCTGTTCGAGCATCTCGTCGAACTGGTCGACGATCATCTGCGCGAAGTCCTTGCCGTCCATCTGGCGCGCCACAATCATCGGGATGTCGTTGAGTTCCTGCGGGTAGGGCACGGACCACAGCGTGCCGCCGCTGCGCGTGCGCATCGGCACCGGCTGGTCGTCGTGGCACCAGTTCAGCGTGTAGCGGTAGCCGGTCTCCTGGAGCAGATCGGGCGTCAGCGGGCTCTCGGAGATCCACGGCGACAGCCAGCCCTGCGGCGCGCGGCCCTGCGCCTCGCGCATGCGCTCGCGGCAGTGCAGCAGCAGCGCACGTTCATCGGCCTCCGGCCAGCCGCCCTGCCGCTCGGCGTTGCTGTGGCCGTGGCCGATCAACTCGTCCCCGCGCTCCGCGAAGGCCTGCACGACCTGCGGGCAGTGGTCGTACAGCGCCGTGTTGACCAGCGCGCCGACCGGCAGCGAGAGGTCGTCGAACAGGTCCAGGCAGCGCCACACACCGACGCGGTTGCCGTACTCGCGCCACGTGTAGTTCAGCACGTCGAGCGGCGCCGAGGGCGCCAGCGTCGCACCGAGTCCTTCGCCGAAAGCGAAGTGTTCGATGTTGAAGCCGATGTAGAAGGCCAGCTTGGCGCCGCCCGGCCAGGTGAAGCGCAAGCGCTCGCCGATGGCGGAATAGTCGAAGCGGCCGTGGCCGCGGAGCGGGCCGAAGCGTCTTGCTGGAGCAGGCATCAGGACTCCCGGTAGGGCGCGAACACATCGCGCAGGGCCGGCGCCGCGCGCACGGCCGGGGTGTCCAATGATCGCTCGATCTCGTTGAGGTGGCGGCGCATCTCGGCGGCGGCCCCCGCAGCCGTCGCGCCCTGCAGCGAGTCGAGCAACGCGCGGTGGCCATGGGCGACGCACATCGGCTCGCCCGGCGCCTTGTACAGCGCCATCAGCAGCGAGGTGGTCGGCAGCAGTTCCTCGATCATGCGCACGAACAGCGGGTTGCCGCTGGCACGCGCCAGCGCCAGGTGGAACTCGCCGGACAGGCGGATCGCGTCGCGGTGGTCCCCCGCCGCGGTGGCGCGCTCCTCGGCGTCGACGATGCGGCGCAGGGCGCTGCG
>NZ_CALRZC010000337.1:0-6497 GCF_943372545.1 Variovorax sp. YR752
TCGGCAATGCAGATCACGGTGTAGCGCTGCCGCGCCTCGCGCTCGCGGCACACGCGCGCGACCTCGTCGAGCCGGTACGGCAGTTCAGGAATCAGGATCACGTCGGCAGCACCGGCCAGGCCGGCGTGCAACGCGATCCAGCCCGCATAGCGGCCCATGGTCTCGAGGATCATCACGCGGCCGTGGCTCTGCCCGGTGGTCTGCAGCCGGTCGAGGGCGTCGGTGACGATGGCCACCGCGGTGTCGAATCCGAAGCTGCGGTCGGTGTGTTCGAGGTCGTTGTCGATCGTCTTCGGGCAACCGACGATCGGCACACCCTTGCCGGCCAGCTGGTGGGCGATCGCCATGCTGCCGTCGCCGCCGATGACGACGATCGCGTCCAGCCCGAGTTCGCGCACGTAGTCGATCACGCGGTCCGACACATCGGCCCCGCCGGCGCCGAAGTAGCCGAACGGATTGGCCTTGTTGTGCGTGCCCAGGATGGTGCCGCCGGTGGCCATGATGCCGGCCACCGAGCGCAGGTCCAGCGGCCTCACCCGGCGCTCGATCAGGCCGAGGAAGCCCTGCTCGATGCCGATCACCTCGGCACCGGCCAGCTTGATCAGCGACTTCGCCACCGCGCGGATCACCGCGTTCAGACCCGGACAGTCGCCGCCGCCGGTGAGGATGCCCACACGCATGGATGCCTCCGCATTGTTGTGCGCCGGCAGTGTAGGACCGGCGGATAGACTGGCGCGACGGCAAGCTTGATCATGCGCAAACCCGTCACCCACCTGCTCTACCTGCACGGCTTCCGCTCCTCGCCGCAGTCGGCCAAGGCGCGGCGCATGGCCGAGTGGGTGCGCACGCAGCGATCGGACCTGCACTGGTGGTGCCCGCAGTTGCCACCCTCGCCGCGCGAGGCCATGGCGATGGTCTTCGACCAGATCGCCGCATGGCCGGCCGACCGCATGGCGGTGATCGGCAGCTCGCTCGGCGGCTTCTATGCCAGCGTGGTGGCCGAGCGTTTCGGCTGCCCGGCCGTGCTGCTCAACCCGGCGGTGCATCCGGCACGCGACCTGCAGAAGTACATCGGCGAGCAGACGAGCTGGCACGACCCGACCGAACACTTCTTCTTCCGTGCCGAGTTCGTCGACGAGCTGCGTGCGCTGGCGCCGGCCACGCTGACGCGGATGGACCGCTACTTCGCGGTGATCGCCCAAGGCGACGAAGTGCTCGACTGGCGCGAGATGAGCGAGCGTTGTGCCGGCGCCCGCATCAAACTGCTCGAGGGCGGCGACCACGCTCTGTCGGACTTCGACGACCACCTGCCGGACATCGTGGCCTTCCTCGGACTGGCGCCGGCACCTCGCTGATCCGGTGCGCGACTAGTTCCAGTTCACGATGGTCCAGACCACGCGGCCCCAGACCTCGAGGTTGAACCAGAACAGCACGATGATGATCGTGAAGTGGCGCAGGCGCCTGCCCAACTCGGCATAGCGGTCGTCGTCGCGCAGCACGTACATCAGGAAGGTGAACAGCCAGCCGACGGCAAACAGCCCGCCGAACACGCCCATCACCCAACGAAAGATCGTCATCCCGTGACCTTCACAAGACCATCGCCATGCGCTCGAGGATAAGCACGGCAAAGAACCCCAGCGCCGCGACCACCGTCCACTTGACGATGCGGATGCCCAGCCGCCGCCACTTCGCCTGGCCGGTGCCGATGTACATCGCGAAGCACAGCAGCCCGGCCACCAGCAGCAGCAGGACGATCCAGCGGAAGATCAGCATCGTATCGGAGCGCGCTTACCAGGCGGGAGCGAGTTCGGACAGCCCCTTGGGCAGCCGCGACGGATCGTCGATGGTGACGATCTCGTAGTTCTCCGGATCCGACATCAGCAGCCGCAGCAGCTTGTTGTTCAGCGCATGGCCCGACTTGAAGGCGCTGTAGGCAGCCAGGATCGGCCGGCCGGCCATCGCCATGTCGCCGATCGCGTCGAGGATCTTGTGCTTGACGAACTCGTCGTCGTAGCGCAGGCCCTCGGCATTGAGCACCTTCGACTCGTCGACGACGATCACGTTGTCCATGCTGCCGCCCAGGCCGAGGCCGCGGGCACGCATCATGTCGACGTCCTTGCTGAAGCCGAAGGTGCGGGCGCGGGCGATCTCGCGCTTGTAGTTGCCCGAGCCCATGTCGAAGGTGACGCGCTGGCCGGTCTGGTCGACGGCCGGGTGGTGGAACTCGATCTCGAAGGTGAGCTTGTAGCCCTCGAAGGGCTCGAGCTTCGCCCACATCAGGCGATCACCCTCGCCTTCGCGCAGCTCGACCGTCTTCTTCACGCGGATGAAGCGCTTGGGCGCGTCCTGCAGCTCGATGCCGGCGCTCTGCAGCAGGTAGACGAAGGAGGCGGCCGAGCCGTCGAGGATGGGCACCTCCTCGGCGGTCAGGTCGATGGTCAGGTTGTCCAGCCCCAGGCCGGCGCAGGCCGACAGCAGGTGCTCGACGGTCTTCACCTTCGGCGCGCCCGGGTCGCCGCCGGGCGAGAGCGTGGTGGCCATGCGCGTGTCGCTGACCACGCCTGCCGACAGCGGGATGTCCACCGGCTGCGGCAGATCGACCCGGCGGAACACGATGCCGTGGTCCGGCGGCGCGGGGCGCAGCGTCAGCTCGACCCGCTGGCCGCCGTGCACACCCACGCCGACGGCGCGCGTCATGGACTTCAGGGTGCGTTGCTGCAGCATGCCCGGAATTGTCCCTGATCCGGCGCGCCAGCGTGCCGCGAAGCGATCAATCACCTCCATAGCGAAGCCGCCCGGCCCCTGGCGGGACCGGGCGTCTCACTCAGTCGGCCTGCTTCCTGAGAAAGGCCGGGATCTCGATCTCGTCCATGCCGTTGCTGGCCAGCGCATCGACCTTCGCCGCCGCGGTGCGACCATTGCGCCACACGCTGGGCGTGGTCAGCGCGCTGTAGTCATGCGCCGGCGGCTGGGTCTGCACCGGCGTGGTCAGCACCGGGATGTTGTCGGTGCCGGTGCGCTGCACGGGCGCGCTGTGCACCACCTGGATCGGCGCCGCCTGGCGCTTGGCCGGGCTCAGGCCGGTGGCGATGACGGTCACGCGCAGCTGGTCGCCCAGGCTCTCGTCGTAGGCGGTGCCGTAGATCACGTGGGCATCGTCCGCCGCATAGCGGCGGATGGTGTTCATCGCGTTGCGGCTCTCGGCCAGCTTGAAGTTGGCGCGGTTCGCCGCGATCAGCACCAGCACGCCGCGTGCGCCCGACAGGTCGATGCCTTCCAGCAGCGGGCAGGCCACCGCGGCCTCGGCGGCCTTGGTGGCGCGGTCCGGGCCGGCCGCCATCGCCGTGCCCATCATCGCCTTGCCGGGCTCGCCCATCACCGTCTTCACGTCCTCGAAGTCGACGTTGACCATCCCCGGGATGTGGATGATGTCGCTGATGCCGCCGACGGCATTGCGCAGCACGTCGTTGGCGTGCGCGAAGGCCTGGTCCTGGGTGACGTCGTCACCCAGCACCTCGAGCAGCTTGTCGTTGAGGATGACGATCAGCGAGTCGACGTTGGCCTCCAGCTCGGCCAGGCCGGCGTCGGCCGCCTTCATGCGGCGGTTGCCCTCGAACTCGAAGGGCTTGGTGACCACGCCGACGGTCAGGATGCCCATCTCCTTGGCGACGCGGGCGATCACCGGCGCCGCGCCGGTGCCGGTGCCGCCGCCCATGCCGGCGGTGATGAACAGCATGTTGGCGCCTTCGATCTGCTGGCGGATGCGGTCCACCGCCTCTTCCGCCGCGGCGCGGCCGGCCTCCGGCTTGGCGCCGGCGCCGAGGCCGGTGCTGCCGAGCTGGATCAGCGAGGTGGCCGCCGAGCGGTTCAGCGCCTGTGCATCGGTGTTGGCGCAGATGAACTCGACGCCTTGCACGCCGTTGGCGATCATGTGCTCGACCGCATTGCCACCGCCGCCGCCGACGCCGATGACCTTGATGCGCGTGCCGAGGTCGAATTCTTCGATCATTTCGATGGGCATGGTGTTTCTCCGTTCCTGTGTCGCAGTTGCCTGAAGGTGTAGTGCCGGGTATCCAACGCGTCTGTCTTTGCTTGTTGTTCCGGTCTTCGCCGGATCGCGGGGATGGGGATGAAGGGCGGATCGTGGTGGTTCATGTGTCGCCCCTTCAGAAGTTGCCGAGGAACCAGTCCTTCGCGCGGCCGAACAGGGTCTGCACCGACCCCACCTGCTGCGCGGCGCGCTGGCCGCGGGTGCGTGACAGACGGGCCTCTTCCAGCAGGCCCATCACCGTCGCCGAGCGCGGGTTGGCGACCATGTCGGACAGCGGCCCGTGGTAGGTCGGGATGCCCTTGCGCACCGGCTTGAGGAAGATGTCCTCGCCGAGCTCGACCATGCCGGGCATGACCGCCGCGCCGCCGGTGATGACGATGCCGCTGGACAGCAACTCCTCGTAGCCGCTCTCGCGGATGACCTGGTGCACCAGCGAGTAGATCTCCTCGATGCGCGGCTCGATCACGCCGGCCAGCGCCTGGCGGCTGAGCATGCGCGGCGCGCGGTCGCCGAGGCCCGGCACCTCGAGGTTGTCGCTCGGGTCGGCGAGCAGTTGCTTGGCCACGCCGTACTCGACCTTGATCTCCTCGGCGTCCTTGGTCGGCGTGCGCAGCGCCATCGCGATGTCGCTGGTGATCAGGTCACCGGCGATCGGGATCACCGCGGTGTGGCGGATCGCGCCGTCGGTGAAGATGGCCACGTCGGTGGTGCCGGCGCCGATGTCGACGATGGCCACGCCGAGGTCCTTCTCGTCCTCGGTCAGCACCGCGTGGCTGCTGGCGCTCGGGTTGAGCACCAGCTGCTCGACTTCGAGCCCGCAGCGGCGCACGCACTTCACGATGTTCTCTGCGGCGCTCTGGGCTCCGGTCACGATGTGCACCTTGACCTCGAGCCGGCCGCCGCTCATGCCGATCGGCTCCTTGACCTCGTGGCCGTCGATCACGAACTCCTGCGCCTGCACCAGCAGCAGCCGCTGGTCGTTGGGGATGTTGATCGCCTTGGCAGTCTCGACGACACGCGCCACGTCCACCGGCGTGACCTCCTTGTCGCGCACGATCACCATGCCGGTGCTGTTCTGCCCGCGGATGTGGCTGCCGGTGATGCCGGTGTAGACGCGCGTGATCTTGCAGTCGGCCATCATCTCGGCCTCTTTCAGCGCCTGCTGGATGGACTGCACCGTCGCGTCGATGTTGACCACCACGCCGCGCTTGAGGCCATGCGTCGGCGCCACGCCGAGGCCGGCCACGCGCAGCTCGCCGTCGGCCTGCACCTCGGCCACCACCGCCATCACCTTGGCGGTGCCGATGTCCAGCCCGACGATCAGGTCCTTGTATTCCTTGGCCATTCTTCAGTTCCTCCCGGCGCCGGACGTCGAGACGCCCTTCAAGCGCACCGCATATCCGTCGTTGTGGCGCAGGTCGGCGTGCACCAGCGGCCTCTGGTGCTGCGCCACCACCTGCGGCAGCGTGGCCACGAAACGCTGCAGGCGCGCGACGATCTCGTCGTCGCTGCCGCGCCCGATCTCGATCTCCGCGCCGCTGTCCAGCTCGGCGCTCAGCGAGCCGCGGCCCGACATGGCCAGCGTCTCGATGCGCTGCTCCAGCGGCGCCACCACCGGCTGCAGGCGCGCATAGAGCACCAGCAGGCGGGCCGAGCTGCCCTCCGGCCCGGCCAGCGTGGGCAGCGTGTCGTCGTCGACGTCGCCCGGGTTGGCCTCGAACACCTCGCCGAAGGTGTTGACCAGCTTGTCGTCGCCGCTGTCGGTGGCCCACAGTGCGGCGACGCGGTGCTCCTCCAGCCGCACCGACAGCCGGTTCGGCCAGATGCGCTGCACCACCGCATGGCGCACCCAGGGCACCGCCTCGAAGGCCTCGCGCGCGCGGCGCAGGTCGAGCGAGAAGAAGTTGCCCGCCAGGTGCGGCATCGCGTTGGCGCGGATCGTCGCCACGCTGTTGCGCGTCACGTCGCCGTCGATGCGGATCGCGTGCAGCAGGAACACCGGCTGGCGTGCCGCCCACAGCGTCATCACCGCGGCCATCGCCAGAACGCCCAGCACCGCGAGCAGCGCGGCGGTGGCGTTCATCAGGCGCACGTCGCCCGGCAGGGCGGCGTCGCGGCGAGGTGCGGGCTTGCGGGCCATCGTTCAGCCATCCAGGGCGGCGCTCGCCGCGATGTGCAGGCACAGCTGCTCGTAGCTCATGCCGGCCGCCTTGGCCGACATCGGCACCAGCGAGTGCGAGGTCATGCCCGGGCTGGTGTTCATCTCGAGCAGGTAGGGCTTGCGATCGCTGGCGCGCACCATCAGGTCGGCGCGGCCCCAGCCGCGGCAGCCCAGCGTGCGGTAGGCCTCGACAACGATGCGCTGGATCTCGCGCTCCTCGGCCTCGGGCAGGCCGCTGGGCACGAGGTACTGCGTCACGTCGGTGAAGTACTTGTTCTGGTAGTC
>NZ_CALRZC010000338.1:0-6480 GCF_943372545.1 Variovorax sp. YR752
TCTCCCAGCCCCCGCATGACTTCTGCCCCCCACATCGCGGTGCTCGACGACGAGGTCGACATCACGCTGCTGCTGGCCAACTACCTCCAGAGCCACGGCTTTCGCGTCACCCAGATCCATGACGGCGCGGCGCTGCGGGCGCTCATGGCCGCCGACCCCGCCGACCTCGTGCTGCTCGACCTCGGCCTGCCCGGCGAAGACGGCTTTTCCATTGCCCGCCACATGCGCGAAAACTGGCGCTGCGGCCTCGTGATCGTCACCGGCCGCGGCGACCCGGTCGACAAGGTGGTGGGCCTCGAGGTGGGCGCCGACGACTACGTGACCAAGCCCTTCGACCTGCGCGAGCTGGTCGCACGCGTCAAGGCCGTGCTGCGCCGCCTGACACCCGACGCATCGGTGGCGACGGCCGCCGCGCCCACGCCGCCCGAGCGCCTGCGCTTCGCGGGCTGGCGACTGGACACCGCCGCGCGCAGCCTCAGCAACGCGCAGGGAGAGGCCGTGCCGCTGACCACCGGCGAGTTCGATCTGCTGTGCGCCTTCGCGCGGAACCCGGGCCGCGTGCTCTCGCGCGACTTCCTGCTCGAGCAGACGCGCGGTCGCGAGGCTGCGCCCTTCGACCGCACGATCGACGTGCAGGTCGGCCGGCTGCGCAAGAAGATCGAGGCCAACGCCGACGATCCGCAGCTCATCAAGTCGGTGCGCGGCGCAGGCTACATCCTCGTGCCGCCCGTCACGCATGGCTGACGGCACAACACCACCCTCCATCCCCGGCCTGCCCTCGGGCGTCGAGGAAGGCAGCGTGTTCCGCTCGCTGTTTGCGGCGTATCCCGATTCGCTGCTGGTGGTCGACCAGTCGGGCTGCATCGTGCTGGCCAACCCTTCGGCCGCCGCCATGCTCGGCTACGCGGCCGACGAGCTCCTGGGCCTGAGCGTCGAAGCGCTGGTGCCCGACAGCATCCGCCCGCGCCACGCCGCATTCCGCGAGGCTTATGGCCGCGCGCCGCGCCCGCGCCCGATGGGCACCGACATGGAACTCGTTGCCAAGCGCAAGGACGGCACCGAGGTGATGGTCGAGATCGCGCTGAGCCCGCTGCAGAACCAGGGCCTGCCGTTCGTGGTGGCTGCGATCCGCGACATCGGCGCCTACCCGCGCGTGAAGCAGGCGCTGCAACGCGCGCGCTACAGCGAGCACCTGGCGCAACTGGGCCGCCTGGCCGTCGATACGCGCGACCTGCAGGTGGTGCTGGCGCAGGTGCCCGACATCGTCGCGACCGCGCTGCAGGTCGAGGTCGCGATGGTGTGGCTGCTCGACGGCAGCCAGCGCGAATTCCGCCTCGCGAGCGGCGTGGGCCTGCTCGCCGACGAAAGCGTCGGCCTGCGCATCGCCAACCGGCCCGATACGCAACCCGGCTACGTGCTCTCGCAGGGCTGCCCCGTCGTGGTCACCGACTACCGCGAGGAGCGCCGCTTCGCCGTGCCGCCCGCGTACCTCGAGGCCGGGCTGGTCAGCGCGCTGGCCGTGCCGCTGTCCGACCGGGGCCGCGTGACCGGCATGCTGTCGGTGCGCGCCACGGCCGCGCGGCGTTTCGGCGACGAAGAAATCCGCTTTCTCGAATCGGTGGCCAGCCTGCTGGCCACCAGCCTGCAGCGCGTGCAGACCGAAGAGGCGCTGAACCACGCGCAGCGCCTGGAGAGCGTGGGCCAGCTCACCGGCGGCATCGCGCACGACTTCAACAACCTGCTGACCATCATCCAGGGCAACCTGCAGGTGCTCGAAGAGCTGCCGCAGCTCGCGGCCGACGGCTACGCGCAGCAGCTCGTGGCCGCCGCCGCGCGCGCCAGCCGGCGCGGCGCCGAACTCACGGGCAAGCTGCTGGCCTTCTCTCGGCGCCAGATGCTGCAGCCCGACGCGGTCGACGTGCGGCAGATGCTGCACTCGCTCACCGACATGCTGCGCCGCACGCTCGACCAGCGCATCCAGATCGAGATCGACGCCGCCGACCCTTGCCCCGCCGTGCGCGCCGACCCGGGCCAGCTCGAATCGGCGCTGCTGAACATCGCCATCAACGCGCGCGACGCCATGCCCGAGGGCGGGCGGCTGCACTTCCGCGCCGAAGCCTGCGACGCCCTGCCCGCCACCGTGCGTCAGGAACTCAGCGACGCCGATGCCGGCCGCCGTTTTGTCGCGCTCTCCATCGCCGACAGCGGCACCGGCATGACCGAGGCGGTCATGGAGCACATCTTCGAGCCCTTCTTCACCACCAAGGAAGCCGGGCGCGGCACCGGTCTGGGCCTGAGCACGGTGTACGGCTTCGTGAAGCAATCGCGCGGCGCCATCGCCATCGACAGCAAGGTCAACGCCGGCACCACCGTCACGCTCTACCTGCCGCAGGTCGAGGCCGACGCGGCGAGTGCTGCGACGCCTGTCGACGAAGACCTCACTGAAGTGGAAGCCGAAGCCACGCTGGCACCCGGCCTGCGCGTGATGCTCGTCGAAGACGACGCCGAGGTGCGCCAGGTCGTCCACACCTTCCTCACCACGCTGGGCTGCGAGGTCGCGACTGCTGCCAACGCCGAGCAGGCCTTGCCCGCCATGGCGGCCGAGGCCACGCCCTTCGACCTGCTGCTGAGCGACATCGCGCTCGGCCCCGGCATGCGCGGCACGCGGCTGGCCGCCGAAGCGGTGCAACGCCAGCCGCGGCTTGCGGTGCTGCTGATGTCGGGGTTCTCGGCAGAGCTGCTCGACGCCGACCGCGAAGCGCCCCCGGGCTGGGAGCTGCTGCGCAAGCCCTATTCGCGCAGCGAACTCGCGCGCGCGATGGCGCGGGCGCTGCTGGCCGCACGCGAGTGAGCGAAGTGAGCGACGTCTCTTCTTACTGAAGCATCGCGGGTACCGGCGCCAGGCAGCGCTGCACGAAGGCCGACAGCGCGCCCACGTCGGGAATCTGCACCTCGCGCCGGCCCTTGGTGGCAAAGCCGATGACCTTGTCGCGTGCCAGGCGTGAGAGTGCGCGGCTCACGCTTTCGAGCGTCATGCCCAGGTAGTTGCCGATCTCGGCGCGCGTCATGCGCAGCGTGATCTCGTCGGTGCGCATGCCGCGGTCGGCCAGCGACTCGGCCCAGTAGCGCAGGAAATCGGCCACGCGCGCGTCGGCCGGCAGCGTGCACACCGACATCAGCGAATCGCGGTCGTGCGCGATCTCGCGGCTCATGGCGGCGTGCAGCATCTGCAGCAGCGCGGGGTGCGCGGTGCAGGCCGTCAGCAGCGATTCGTAGGGCACGACCCAAACCTCGCCCGTGTCCATCGCCACGGCGTCGCACACGTAGCGCTGGCCGGCGATGCCATCGAAGCCCAACCAGTCGCCGCGGAACTTGAGGCCCACCACCTGCTCGCGGCCGTCGGCCGAGAGATTCACAATCTTGAAGAAGCCCGAGTTCAGGATGTAGAGATTGGCGAAGCGTTCACCGGCCTGGTAGATCACGTCGCCCGTGTGCACCATGCGGCGCTGCGGCTGCAGCTGCTCGGCCAGCACGCGCAGGCGCTCGGCCGTGCGCCGGCCCGCGTCCTCCTTCTGCACCGTCGGAAGGGGCCGAAGCGGCAGGAGGGGATTGGGGCGGGCACTCGTGAGCATGGGGATTCCTCGGCGTTCTGTCTTGTGTAGCTTTTTTCGCCTGCGATCAGGCGATGTCTCGATGCTAGGAAGCGCGAGGCCCCGCAGTGACAACGGCCCGCATCGGTGCGTAACGTCGGGTGAATGCTCTGTGTCCGGCGTGTAACAGCGGCGCCGGCCTTGATGTGCGTCAAGGCGGGAAACACAAGGCTGGCTAGCCTCCGCGAGACACATGTCGAACCTTGCCATGCACTCCTTCGCCGCTGCGCTGTCGCCCCAGAAAGAAGCCAGCCTGCTCGGCCGTGCGCGCCTGCTCCAGCGCGCCGCGCTCGACGGCACCGCGCCGCCGCGGCTGCTGCGCGGCAAGAACCTCGGCCTGCTCAGCGAGGCCGGCGACAGCGCCGCGCTGGCCCTGCTGCGCCAGGCCGCCGAGGAACTGGGCGCGCAGGTCGCGACGATGCGCTCCAGCCTCTCGCCCGCCACGCCGGTGCAGGAGCTGCAGCACACGGCGCGCATGCTCGGACGGCTGTACGACGCCGTGGCCTGCGAGGGCATCGACGCCGCGCTGGTGCGGCAGATCGGCCAGCACGCGGGCATTCCGGTGCACGACGGTGCGGCGGCCGACAGCCATCCCACGGCCGCGCTCGCGGGGCTGCTGGGCGAGCGCACCGCGGCGGCGGACAACCGGCGGTTCGTGCTGCAGGCGTTGCTGATCGAGAGCATCGGCTGATGATCCGAACGCTACACACCTAGTTCAGCGTTAATTGCACGCCAAGATCAACGCTCAGTGGCCCCGTCGTCGCTGAGAACTTTCTTGAGCCGATTTTCCGAGTTTTGAATAGCTTGAGAAATCAATGCCGGTTGATGCCCGTGACGTCTGTTCCCACGCAGATGATCCGAAAAGTACATCTTCGCGGTGCTCGGATCGCTGTTGTCCGCTGCGGCCTTCCGCAACAGGGATGAAAGTGAAGTACCGTCGGCATGCACGCCTCCCATGAGGTCTTCAAATTCTTCGATTGAAAGTATGAAGATGTTCTGCAACGGCAATAAGTGTTCTGCCTGCTCATTTGGAAAGGCGAGTTTTCCAGAGGGATAGAGCTTGGCAAGCATGTCACCGTAGCCGAGATGTAGTTGACGGCTGGTGACCACCAACAAGTAGTTCTCCGTTTGCTGACCGCCGTGATAGGGATTGACAGGCGACGAGAGAGCGCCACTGACCTTCCAGCCTTGAAACACAGCGTCGCGTACGCGCGCGGTCTTGCGAAACACTGTTTCAGGGTCATCCGTCACGATCACGGACTCCGTGAAGAGCGCCATCTTGGCCTCGACCATAATGTTGCAACCATCCTCTCGGATGAGCGCCTCTACCTTCGCCGCATTGGCTCCTAGCGCACGTTCGTAGTCAGCCTCGGTAACGGCATCCGGAATCGTCTCCAAGACAAGCTCAATTACATAGCTCTCGAAAATCCGGCTGAACGGTTGGGTGTACCTCTCGCCATAGTCAGAAAGACGAAGGTGAACTGCATCCTCAAGTCCTCGAGCGAGTACCAGTGGATGCCAGCATGTGACCTCACTGGGTGACAGGCGGATGAATGGGAAACGTCTTAGGTAGGGAAATTCAGCTAGCTCTGCGCGTCCGCGGACCTCTTGGGCGGTCGGCTTTTGAAGTTCATCGCGCAGCGCGGAGAGATCTCTCACGAACAGATTCATGAACTGCCCCACGGCATTCCCGTACGAAGGGAGAAGTGGGTCGAAGAATCGATCTGAAATATTCCTACGTCCTTCCATCGTGCTGGCAAACAACGCCATCGATAGATCCATATAGGTATCAGGGGTGACTCCCAGTGTCTCCCGAAAGCGCTGCCATAGCGCGTCATTGGGCGGACGTCGCGCAATGAGAGCAGCCCATCGCAAGAAGCCCCATCCCGCCGCGCGCTGAAACTCTACCTGCTGCTGCAAGAGCTTGCGCAGCATTGCTGTTGCGTTACCTCCCGACCTCACTCCGTCTAGTGCTGTTGGCAAGTCCCAGACCTGTTGACGGAGATTGTCGAAAACAGCAATAGATATCCGCTCCCCTAGATTGATATGCGCCATCCGATCTTGCAATGCCCACTTCACGAGAAGAAGTGCAATCCAAGGAGCAGCCCTCAGGTTTTCCAGACGGGATCCACGATCCGTCCAGAGCTCATGCAACGCCACATCAACAACAGATCGCGCTGAGTACTTGCGAAGTTGATTTCGGATCCTTCGCACCGCCTGCTCAACGGACACGGGGAGCTCGGAGCGAGCCTGGAATATCAACTGCGCGGCTACGGAAGATCGTTCGTTTGACTTTGACATGAGAGCGAATTTCTGAGTTGGCACGAATTCCTCCAACAGCACCTATTGGGCCTCAGCAATTCGACCCAAGGACGTCTAGCAAACCCGAGGTGAGTCACGCTGCCGCTGCGCAAGAATCGGTGTGCCACACAACACATCCGCCGGACTTGAGCAACCGTGGTGGAGATCACTCCGCAAGGACGTGCCGAACATCACAACACTGGGATGACTTTCAGGAGTCTGTCTGCCTCAGCCGCACCAGTCCGCAATGCGATGGCTCAGGTCCATCCACAGCGCCTGCACTGCCACCGCCGCCAGCAGCACACCCGCCAGCCGCGCCCCCCAGGCCTGGCGCGCCCCGCTGTCGCCCCACCCGCGCAGGCGCTGCCACAGCCACGGCGCGGCGAGCAGCGACACGCTGCTGCCGAGCGCGAACAGCGCCATCGTTGATGCGCCCTGCCACGGCCCGTTGCCCAGCGCGGCCAGCATCAGCGCTGAGTAGAGCAGGCCGCAGGGCATCGCGACCCACAGCGTGCCCGTGGCGAGCACG
>NZ_CALRZC010000339.1:0-6403 GCF_943372545.1 Variovorax sp. YR752
CGCATGCTCGATCGCGCCGAGGTCGCCGCGCGCCTGGGCACGCAGGCCTTCGCGGGCGGTTGGCTCGACGGGCGCGCGGGCGGCATCCAGCCGCTGGCCTACACGCGCGGGCTGGTGCGTGCCGCCCAGCAAGCGGGCGTGGCGGTGCACGGCGGCAGTGCGGTCACGGCGTTGGCGCGCCAGGGTGTGCACTGGCACGCCACCACGGCCAGCGGCGCCGTCGTGACGGCCGACCAGGTGCTGCTGGCCACCAACGGCTACACCGGCGGGCTGTGGCCGAAGCTGTCGCGCACCGTGCTGGCCGCCAACAGCTTCATCGTCGCGACCGAGCCGCTGTCGGGCCGCGAGGTCGACGCCATCCTGCGGGGCGGCGAGACGGCCTCGACCTCGCAGCGCCTGCTGCTGTACTTCCGCAAGGACGCGCAGGGCCGGTTGCTCATGGGCGGGCGCGGCCACTTCGCCGATCCGACGGGCCCCGCCGATTTCGCACACCTGGAGCGCTCGCTCGAACTGCTGTTTCCGCAGCTGGGCCCGTTGCGCTACCAGTACCGATGGGCCGGCCGCATCGCGGTCACGCGCGACTTCATGCCGCACGTGCACACGCCCGCGCCGGGCCTGACGATCGCGCTGGGCTACAACGGGCGCGGCATCGCACTGGCCACGAGCGTGGGCAAGCACGTGGCCGCGCGCATGGCCGATGCGCGCGCGCCGTTTCCGTACCCGGTGACGCCGCTGCAGCCGATTCCGCTGCACGGGCTGCAGCGCTTCTACATCGGCGGCGGTGTGGCCTGGTACAGCCTGCTCGACCGGCTGGCCTGAGCACACGCACGCACGCGCCCGCGGCGCGTGGCCGCACCTGAACTGAACACGCCAGCCGATCGCTGGCGTCCCCCATCAAGCGCTCTCACGGCCTTCAGTGCAGCGTTCTGGGGTCAGAAGGGGAGCGACCTCGAGGGCCGTTTCGAGCGCGCGATGGCCCGGTGACGAGACCCGCGCGCGGCCTGTTCACGCAGAGCCGCGCGGACGGTGGGCAAAGAGGAACGGGTTACGACGGAAACCAGCGCGGCACATGCGGCATTGCATCGTGCAGCGAATCGAGCACATGAAAGGCCTGCGCGACGATCGCCTCGGGCGGGTGCTTGAGGTCGGGCACCACCACCACGCGCATCCCGGCGGCCAGCGCGGCCTTGGCGCCGTTCTCGCTGTCTTCGAAGGCGACGCAATCGGCCGGGTCCACGCCCAGGCGCTCGGCCGCGAGGCGGTACAGCGCCGGGTCGGGCTTGGCGCGCGCCACTTCGTCGCCGCCCGCGAAGGCCTCGAAGTGATGGAGCACGTCAAGGCTGCCCAGGCAGGCCGCGATCTGGCCGCGCGTGGACGACGAGGCGACCGCGCAGCGCGTGCCGCGTCCGCGCAAGGCGGTGAGCAGCTCGGCCGCGCCGGGCTTGATGGGAAAGAGCGGCCGCACGTCGCCTGCCAGACGTTCCAGCTGCAGCGCGGCAGTCACTTGCGCCGCCGCGTGCTGGTAGGCAGCCACGCCGCCGAGCAGCGTCGCAAGGATCTGCTTGGACTCGCCCATGGCGAGCCCCACGCATTGCAGGTACTGGGCGTGCGAAAGCTCGACATCGAGCGTGCGGGCCGCGGCGATCCAGGCGGCCATGATGGGGCGCTCGGAATCGATCAGCAGTCCGTCCATGTCAAAAATGGCGGCGGTGAACATCGAGGCCAATCCTAAGCGAGCCGCGCAGCGGCCATGAAAAAAGGGGCCATCGGCCCCTTGGTTCGAGAAACGGCAACGCTGCCGGTCAGTCCCGCGCCAGCGCCCGGTTCAGCCCCAGCGCCGCCAGCGTGCCGAGTGCGCCCGACAGCAGGTAGATGCTCACGAAGGCCAGGCCGAAGTGCGCCGACAGGCCCAAGGCGACCAGCGGGGCAAAGGCCGCGCCGATGAGCCAGGCCAGGTCGGCCGTGAGGGCCGCGCCCACGTAGCGGTACTTGGGCGCGAAGTTGGAGGTCACGGCGCCGGCCGCCTGGCCGTACGACAGGCCCAGCAGCGCAAAGCCCAGCACGATGAAGATGTCCTGGCCGATGCGTCCGCCGTCGAGCAGCGTGGGCGCGAAGCCGCTGAACACGGCGATCATGGCGGCCAGGCCGCCGAGCGTGAAGCGACGGCCGATGCGGTCGGCGATCAGGCCCGAGGCCACGATGCCGATGGCGCCAAACACCGCGCCGACCATCTGCACGATCAGGAACTCGGTGATCGACTGGTCGGAGTACAGCGAGATCCACGACAGCGGGAACACCGTGATCAGGTGGAACAGCGCGTAGCTGGCCAGCGCGGCGAACGCGCCGATCAGCAGGTTGGCGCCCTGCGAGCGGGTCAGCTCGACCACGCTGGTGGGCTGCAGCTCGCGCTCTTCGAGCAGGCGCGCGTACTCGTCGGTGGCCACGAGGCGCAGGCGCGCGAACAGCGCGACCACGTTGATGGCGAAGGCCACGTAGAAGGTGTAGCGCCAGCCCCAGTCGAGGAAGTCGGCCAGCGGCAGGCTGGAGTACAGGTATGCGAACAGCGCGCTGGCCACGAAGAAGCCCAGCGGTGCGCCCAGCTGGCCCAGCATGGCGTACCAGCCACGCTTGTTGGGCGGTGCGTTCAGCGCCAGCAGCGACGGCAGACCGTCCCACGAGCCGCCCAGTGCCAGGCCCTGGGCAAAGCGGAAGATCGACAGCAGCACGATGGCCGTGAAGCCGATGCTCGCGTAGCCCGGCAGGAACGCGATGCCGGCGGTCGAGGTGCCCAGCAGGAACAGCGCAATCGTCAGCTTGGTCTCGCGCCCGAAGCGCCGCTGGATCGCCATCGAGATCACGGTGCCGAAGGGGCGCGCGATGAAGGCGAACGAGAAGATCACGAAGGCCCAGAGCACGCCTTCCAGGCGCTGCTCGAACGGGAAGAACACCGCCGGGAACACCAGCACCGAGGCGATGCCGTAGACGAAGAAGTCGAAATACTCGGAGGCGCGACCGATGACCACGCCGACCGCGATCTCGCCCGGGGCGATGCGCGAATGGTCGGCGTCTGCGGCGCGGGCGCCGCCTTCGGTCGGGTGCGGCACGGGCTGGGCGCCTTGTGGACTGATGCTGGACGTCGTCATCTTGCTGGCTGGCTGGCTGTAATTCGGGTGTCACGCCGGAGCGCGACACAGGGGGGAATTCTGGACACCCTGTAGCGTCTCATCGATTTGCGTTTACCGCCATAGGACAAAACGTCCAATAGGCGAAATCCCTTGGGCGGCGTAGATTGCAGGGTCATTTTTGCGCGGCCTTCGCACTCTCCTCTCCCGGCATGCACATCCTCAAGACCCTTCGCCGAGCGCTCCTGCTGCTCTCCGCCATTTTCCTGGCGGGCTGCAACACAGTGCTGTTGAACCCCTCCGGCGACATCGCCAACCAGCAGGGGCGTCTCATCATCGTCTCGACGGTGCTGATGCTGATCATCATCATCCCGGTGATCGCGCTGACCATCTTCTTTGCCTGGCGCTATCGCCAGTCGAACAAGGAGGCCACCTACAGCCCCGACTGGGACCACTCCACGCAGCTCGAGCTGGCGATCTGGGCCGCGCCGCTCCTGATCATCATCGCGCTGGGCGCGATCACCTGGATCAGCACCCACACGCTGGACCCGTACCGACCGCTGAGCCGCCTGGACGCGCAACGCCCCATTCCCGCCGAAACCAAGCCCCTGGTGGTCGAGGTGGTGGCGCTGGACTGGAAGTGGCTCTTCATCTACCCCGAGCAGGGCATCGCCACGGTGAACGAGCTGGCGGCCCCGGTGGACCGCCCGATCAGCTTCAAGATCACGGCCTCGTCGGTCATGAACTCCTTCTTCATCCCCGCGCTGGCCGGCCAGATCTATGCCATGCCGGGCATGGAGACCAAGCTGCACGCGGTGATCAACAAGCCGGGCGAGTTCGACGGCTTCTCCGCCAACTACAGCGGCGCGGGCTTCTCGGGCATGCGCTTCAAGTTCCACGGCCTGAGCCATGACGGCTTCGACCAGTGGGTGGCCAAGGTCAAGACCGGCAAAGAGGGCGAACTGACCCGCGAGCAATACAAGAAGCTCGAAGTGCCGAGCGAGCGCGAGCCCGTGCGCCACTACGCCGCGGTCGACCCTGCCCTGTACGACGCCATCCTGAACCTGTGCGTCGACCGCAACAAGATGTGCATGAAGGAAATGATGGCCATCGACGCCGACGGCGGCATGGGCAAGCCGGGCGCATTCAACATCGCCACCAAGCAGGCCTGGCAGGCCGACTCCCTCGACACGCCCAAGCGCAAGTACGTCACCGCGATGTGCACCACCGAAGACTAAGAAGATGCTGCAGAACCTAGACCTGACGAAGCTCGTCTTCGGCCGCCTCTCCTGGGAGGCGATTCCCCTTCACGAGCCGATTTTGCTCGTGACCTTCGCGGCCGTGATCCTGGGCGGCCTGGCGCTGCTGGGCGCGGTGACCTACTTCAAGCTGTGGGGCACCTTGTGGAATGACTGGATCACCAGCATCGACCACAAGAAGATCGGCATCATGTACATCATCCTGGGCCTGGTGATGCTGCTGCGCGGCTTTGCCGACGCACTGATGATGCGGGCCCAGCAGGCCGTCGCCTTCGGCGACAACGCGGGCTTTCTGCCACCGCACCACTACGACCAGATCTTCACCGCCCACGGCGTGATCATGATCTTCTTCGTGGCGATGCCGCTGGTCACGGGTCTCATGAACTTCGTGGTGCCGCTGCAGATCGGCGCGCGCGACGTGGCCTTTCCATTCCTGAACAACTTCAGCTTCTGGATGACCACCTTCGGCGCCGGCCTCGTGATGGCGTCGCTGTTCGTGGGCGAGTTCGCCAAGACCGGCTGGCTGGCGTACCCACCGCTGTCGGGCATCCTGTTCAGTCCTGACGTGGGGGTCGATTACTACATCTGGTCCTTGCAGATCGCGGGGGTGGGCACATTGCTCTCGGGCGTGAACCTGCTGGCGACCATCGTGAAGATGCGCGCGCCCGGCATGACCATGATGAAAATGCCCGTCTTCACGTGGACGGCCCTGTGCACCAACGTGCTGATCGTGGCTGCCTTCCCGGTGCTCACGGCCGTGCTGGCCCTGCTGTCGCTCGACCGTTATGTCGGCACCAACTTCTTCACGAACGACCTCGGCGGCAACGCCATGATGTACGTGAACCTGATCTGGATCTGGGGCCACCCCGAGGTGTACATCCTGATCCTGCCGGCCTTCGGCATCTTCTCGGAAGTGGTCTCCACCTTCTCGGGCAAGCGCCTGTTCGGCTACGCCTCGATGGTGTACGCCACGGTCGTGATCACGATCCTGTCGTACCTCGTGTGGCTGCACCACTTCTTCACCATGGGCTCCGGCGCCAGCGTGAACTCGTTCTTCGGCATCACGACGATGATCATCTCGATCCCGACGGGCGCGAAGATCTTCAACTGGCTCTTCACCATGTACCGCGGCCGCATCCGCTTCGAGCTGCCCATGATGTGGACCATCGGCTTCATGATCACCTTCGTGATCGGCGGCATGACGGGCGTGCTGCTCGCGGTGCCCCCGGCCGACTTCGTGCTGCACAACAGCCTGTTCCTCATTGCCCACTTCCACAACGTGATCATTGGCGGCGTGCTGTTCGGCATGCTGGCGGGCATCACCTACTGGTTCCCGAAGGCCTTCGGCTACAAGCTGGACCCGTTCTGGGGCAAGTGCTCGTTCTGGTTCTGGATCGTCGGCTTCTGGATGGCCTTCATGCCGTTGTACATCCTGGGCCTGATGGGCGTCACGCGCCGCATGAGCCACTTCCAGGACATGTCGCTGCAGATCTGGTTCCAGGTCGCCGCCGTCGGCGCCGTGCTCATCGCACTGGGCATCGCCTCGTTCCTGATCCAGCTGGTGGTGAGCTTCATCCGCCGCGAGTCGCTGCGCGACACCACGGGCGACCCGTGGAACGGCCGCACGCTCGAGTGGTCGACCTCGTCGCCGCCGCCCGCGTACAACTTCGCGTTCACGCCGCGCGTGCATGACAACGACGCCTGGACCGACATGAAGGCCCGCGGCTACCAGCGTCCGCTGGACGGCTTCAGCCCCGTGCACATGCCCAAGAACACGGCCGCCGGCTTCATCATCGCGGCACTGAGCGCGGTGTGCGGCTTTGCCCTGATCTGGCAGATGTGGCTCCTGGCCGGCATCGGCTTCGTGGCCATGCTGGTCGCGATCATCGTCCACACCTTCAACTACAAGCGCGACTACTACATCCCCGCGGAAGACGTCGTTCGCACCGAAGAAGCGCGCACGCGCCTGCTGGCCACCGCCCATGTCTGATACCACCGCTCTCTCCACTCCCCCGGGGGGGG
>NZ_CALRZC010000340.1:0-6360 GCF_943372545.1 Variovorax sp. YR752
TCCACAAGGCCAACTTCATCATCACGAACTGCGATGAGAAGCGTGTGATCGCCGAAGTGGCCGCGCGCCGCGCCGCCATCGCTGCACGCCCCGACACCGAGGCCGAAGCGCAAGTGCGCCTGCGCCTGGACCTCGAAGGCAAGGTTGTGCCCGTGGGTGATGTGCGTGGCCTGCCCGCCACCGGCCAGGCACTGGCCAGCGGCAGCACCGGCGCCGTGCAAACGACCTCTGCACCGCTGATCGTGCTTCCAGTGGCCCCGGCCAACGCGAGCAGCTTCGTGAGCGGCGGTGGCGGCAGCATGGGTGGCACGCTGGGCGTGCAACCTGCGGCCCCGCTGGATGGGACCGTGCCTGCGATCCCGACCGGCAGCTTGTTCTCGCCCTTGAGTGGCCTGCCGACCTCCGGTCTTCCGTCGTCAACCACCAGTGGCTCTGCGACCGGTGTCGGCTCCCAAGCCATGCGCCCCATCGGCATGGGCGGTGCCATGTTGGAACCCCGCACCAATCCGCTACTGCCCCAAGCAGCGCCGAGTCCCATCGAACTCGAGACCCTGCTGCCCCAGCTCGAGAACAACACCCTGGCCTTCATCGGCCTGAAGGACCGCGACACCGTCGCCGGCCAGTCGATCAACGTGCGCGTCAAGGGCACGGCCGGCACCAGCCTGCGCCTGAGCGTCAACGGCACTGCATTGGAAGAGCGCCGCGTCGGCAAGAAGACCCAGCTGGCCTCCAAGAACATCGCTGCCTGGGAGTACATCGGCGTCGCCCTGCGCCCCGGTGTGAACACCCTCAAGCTCGAAGCGGTGGACGGCTTCGGCAACGTGCGTTCCTCGGCCGACGAGATCACCGTCATCGCCCCCGACAAGCTCGGCGCCATCGAGGTCGACCTGCCCGAGGTGGCCCGCGCCGACCTGCGCACGCCCGTCGTCGTCAAGGTGCGCCTGATCGATGCAGCCGGCGTGCCCGTCACCGCCCGCACCCAGCTCACGCTGGAGAGCGACCGCGGCCGCTGGATGACCGAAGACCTGAACCCCACCGAACCGGGTACGCAGGTCTTCATGGACGGAGGCACTGCCGAGTTCCAGTTGATGCCCCCGGGCGAACCCGGCGACGCCCGCCTGCGCGTGAGCGCCGGCACCTTCATCAAGGAAGTGCGCCTGGCGCTGCTGCCCGAGATGCGCCCCATGATCGGCGTGGGCATCGTCGAAGGCGTGCTGGACTTCACCAAGCGCGGCAAGCTGCCCATCGGCGCCATGCCCGCCGGTGCAGCCTTCGAAGCAGAACTGACCGGCCTCAAGGACGAGGGCACCAACAGCCGCGCTGCCGGACGCGCCGCCTTCTTCTTCAAGGGCACCGTCAAGGGCGAGTACCTGCTCACGGCCGCCTTCGACTCCGACAAGACCCGCAAGGACCGCCTCTTCCGCGACATCCGCCCCGACGAGTTCTATCCCATCTACGGCGACTCGGCGGTCAAGGGCTTCGACGCCCAGAGCACGCAAAAGCTCTACGTGCGCATCGACAAGAACCGCTCCTACCTGCTGTACGGCGACTTCACCACCGCCAGCAGCACCGAGGTGCGCAACCTGAGCCAGAGCAACCGGTCTCTGACGGGGCTGAAGCACGTGTACGAAGACGAGAACGTGCGCGCCACCAGCTATGTCTCGCGCACCGCGCAGACCCAGCAGGTCGAAGAGTTCCGCGCGCTGGGCACCTCGGGCCCGTACTACCTGAGCGCCAGCAACGGCGAGTTCGTGGACAACAGCGAGCAGATCGAGATCGTGGTGCGCGACCGCAACCAGCCCAACATCGTGCTGCAGCGCACGGCCGTGGCGCGCTTCGTGGACTACACGGTGGAGCCGCTGACGCGCCGCATTCTGTTCACGCACGCCATCGCGTCCATCGATGCGAACCTGAACCCGCAGTCGATCCGCGTCACCTACGAGGTCGACTCGGGCGGCCCCAAGTTCACCGTGGCCGGCACCGACGTGCAAGTGAAGATCGACGACCGTCTGCAGCTGGGCGTGGTCGCCTCCACTGACGAGAACCCGCAGAACAAGCGCAGGCTGATGGCGCTCACGGGCGTGGCGCGCATCGGCCAGAACACCAGCGTGGCCGGCGAAATGGTCAAGACCGAATCCGACGACAAGGGCAACGGCCATGGTGTGCGTGCGGAAGCGCGCTACCAGGACGAGAAGCTGGCCGTGGTGGCCCTGGCGGCCAAGACCAGCAACCGCTTCGACAACCCTGGCGCGAGCTTCGCGTCCGGCCACGCCGAGGTCTCGGCGCGGGCCGAATACCGCGTCGATCCCACCCTGGCCGTGCGTGCCGAGGCGCTATACAGCAAGGATGCGGCGCAAGTCGACGAGCGCAAGGGCACCACCGTGAGCGTGCAGAAGAAGCTCAGCGACAAGACGGTCGCCGAGGTGGGCCTGCGCCACGGCCAGAGCAACAACGCGCTGGGTTCGAGCTCGGGCTTCGACTACGGCCAGATCTCCACCTACAACGGCCAGATGGGCAGCAGCATCGGTGCCAACAGCGTGACGACCCTGGGCGCAGCCGCCGCAGCCGCGGGTGTGGACACCCAGAGCCAGACGACCGTGCGCGCGCGCCTGTCGACCGAAGTGCCCGGCGTGGCCGGTGCGCAGGTGTTCGTCGAAGGCGAGCAGGACATCAAGGACGGCAAGCGCCACGTGCTGGCCATCGGCGGCAACTACGCCATCACCGACAAGACCCGTGTCTATGGCCGCTACGAGCTGATCTCGACCCTGAACGGCCCCTACGAGCTGGACAGCACGCAGCGCAACAACACGGGCATCGTCGGCATCGAGAGCAACTACATGGAAGGCGGGCGCGTCTACAACGAGTACCGCATCGCCGACGGCGCCGAGGGGCGCGGGGTGCAGGCGGCCATCGGGGTGCGCAACACCTTCAAGATCAACGAGCAGATCCGCGTGACCGGGGGCATCGAGCACACGCGCGACATGAGCGGCTACAGCAACAGCGTGAACAGCGGGACGGGCTATGCGGGTGGCCTGGGCGAATCGACCGCGATCACCAGCGGCATCGAATACATCACCGACCGGATCAAGGCCTCGGGCGTGTACGAAGCCCGCCGCGGCGATGACGCGAACACGCGCCTGTTCAGCGCAGGATTCGGCTTCAAGCTCGATGCGTCCTGGAGCCTGCTGGCGCGCAGCATCGTGAGCGACAGCGAGGGCCAGGGCACCAACGCGGGCAACGAGCGCCACCTGCAGCGCCACCAGATCGGCATCGCCTACCGGCCGGTGGACGACGACACGTGGAATGCGCTGGCGCGCTACGAGCGCCGTTCGGAGAACGTGGTCGGTGCGGGCAATGCCGCCGGTGCG
Organism: Variovorax sp. YR752; assembly: GCF_943372545.1. Classification (NCBI taxonomy): domain Bacteria; kingdom Pseudomonadati; phylum Pseudomonadota; class Betaproteobacteria; order Burkholderiales; family Comamonadaceae; genus Variovorax; species Variovorax sp. YR752. The sequence continues at coordinate 3,369 of NZ_CALRZC010000340.1, forward strand.
CTGCAGGGCAGCAGCGTCTTCGGAGCCGACAACGGTGCCAGCCTGCCGGGCAAGACGAGTGCCGACATCGTCTCGGCGCACGTGAACTACAACCCCGAGCCGGGCAAGGCCGTGATGGCGCGCTACGCCTTCAAGCTCAGCCGGGCCGATGACGGGTCGCTCGCCAGCAAGTACTGGGCGCACCTGGTGCAGGCGCGCTACACGCAGGACATCAACCAGGACTGGGACTTCGGGGTGCAGGCGGGCTTGCTGTACGGCAAGGGCGGGGCGCTGCAGAAGACGCTGGGCGTGGAAGTGGGCTACCAGGTGCAGAAGAACATGTGGGTGTCGGCGGGCTACAACTTCGTGGGGCTGAACGACCGGGACCTCACCGCCAATGAGTACACGAGCAAGGGCGCTTACGTCAGATTGCGCTTCAAGTTCGATGAGACGCATCTGGGGTTTGCTTCGGCGGGCGCGGATGTGAAGGCGGCCAAGGCGGAGAAGGCAGAGAAGGCAGAGAAGGTGGCGGCAGACGTCGCACCGCTGCCGATGCGCACGGTGCTGCAGGCCGAGGCGCTCTTCGAGCCCACGAAGTCCTTCATCAAGCCGCAGGCGCACGACACGCTGAACACGCTGGCCGCGCAGATCAAGGCGACCGAGGCTGAAGTGGTGATCCACATCAGCCACGCCGATGCACAAGGCAGCGCCGACGACCGCCAGCAGCTGATCGCGCAGCGGACCAACGCGGTGCGCAGCTATCTCATCGGACACGGCGTGGATGTGCTGCGCCTGCGCACCGACACCAAAGAAGACACGCAGCCCGTCGCGGGCGATGACCACAGCGCCAAGAGCCGTTGGGTCGTGATCGCCGCAGCCGCGCAAGAAACCCGCTGAACGAGACCATGATGCAAAGCCGAACGAGAAACGAAGCGGGTGGGATGGCGGTGCTTGGCCGGGTGCTGAAGGGAGTGTTCGCCACGGCGACGCTGTCGCTGGTCGCGATGACGGGCGCACAGGCCGCAGTCACCTCATGTACGCCGCAGGCGGGCTTCAACACCTGTGTGGCTTTCACCCATTCGGGCGCGGCACAGACCTTCACGGTGCCTGCGGGCGTGTCGTCGGCGCGCGTCACGATGTGGGGCGCCGGCGGTGGCGGTTCGTTGGCGGCAGGCGGCAACTCGGCCAACGGTGGCGCCGGTGGCTTCGCCGACGGGACCGTGTCGCTCACACCGGGCACCGCCATGGCGGTGACGGTGGGGCAGGGCGGGCGCAACGGGGGCACCGGCTCGACCTACGGCCGCGGCGGTGGCGGCGGCGCAGGCGCGAACGCAGGCGTCGCCGGCTCTTCCGGCGGCGGCATGAGTGCGCTGTGGAGCGGCAGCACGGAGTTTTCGACAGCCGCCGCACGACTGGTCGCAGGCGGTGGCGGCGGCAGCGCCTTCTGGACCGACGTCGGCAGCCCGGTGCCGGGCGGCGGTGGTGGCACCAACGGCGGGTCGTCCACCGGCACGGGCGGGCGAGGCGGTACCCAGTCCGCCGGCGGCGCGATCGGAACCCCGACGACTGCGGGGACGGCGTGCCCGGGCGGTTCCGCCGGCAGTGCCTTGCAGGGCGGCACCGGGTGTTCAGCTTCTGGGGGGACCGCTGTCCAGTACGAAGGCGGCGGCGGCGGTGGCGGCGGTTGGTTCGGCGGCGGCGGCGGCATGGCCCAGTGCAGCAACACGCCCAACCCCAGCACGGCCGGTTGTTCCTACAACGGACCGGGCGGTGGCGGCTCGGGCTTCATCGGCACGGGCGTCACTGGCGGCGTGCTCACTGCAGGGGCCAACGGCAGCTACTCGGTGAACTCCAATCCGGGCAACACGGGTGCGCCCTACCAGGCGGGTGTCGGCGTGGGCGGGTCGCGCAGCTCGTTGACCGGGGACACCGGCGGCAACGGCCTCGTGGTCATCCAGTTCAACGTGGTCACGCTGCAGCTCGCCAAGGCCTGGTCGACCGGCAGCAACACCGGTGACGTGGCGCGCATCGTGGCCACCACGGGCGGCAGCAACTTCTTCGGCGCCAGCAACACCGCGACCTTCACCGCGACGGCACCGACGGCCGGCAACAGCGGCACTGCGGTGGGCGTGAACATCGGCAACGTCATCACGCTGCCCGCCGAAACACTGACCTCGGGCACGCTGGCGAACTACAACACCGTGCTGTCGTGCACCGTGAACAGCGGCACCATGGCCAGCACGCTGAGCGGCACCAACGGACAGGTGAGCAACACGCTGACGATCGCCCTCGGCGACATCGGCAAGGCCATCGTCTGTACCTACACCAACACGCGCAAGACCGCGACCTTGCAACTGGCCAAGTCCTGGAACCCCACCAGCGTGACGGGCAACGTGGCGAACATCACCGCGACCACGGGCGGGGCGGCCAACACCGCCGCGTTCGCATCGACGGCACCGACGGCCAGCACCAGCACGACCGTGACCGTCGCTGCCGGCAACACGATCACGTTCCCGGCAGAAACCATGGCTTCGGGCGCACTGGCGAACTACACGACCGTGTTGTCGTGTACCGCTGGTGGCGGGCCGACGGCCAACACGCTGAGTGGCACCAACGGGCAAGCGACCAACTCGCTGGTGATCGGTGCGGCCGACGAGGGCAAGGCCATCGTCTGTACCTACAGGAACACGCCGAAGACCTCCACGCTGCAACTGGCCAAGGCGTGGGGCGCGAACAGCCTCACGGGCAACGTGGCGAGCATCGGCGTGTCGTCGGGCGGCACGAACAACACCGCGGCGTTCACGGCGACGGCGCCCTCGGCGGCGACCAGCGGCACGGCCGTGACCGTGGCCACGGGCAACACGATCACGCTGCCGGCCGAGACCCTGACCACGGGCACGCTGGCCAACTACAACACCGTGCTGGCGTGTACCGCAGATGGCAGCACCACGGCCAACACGCTGAGCGGCACCAACGGGCAGACCACCAACACGCTGGTGGTCGGTGCGGCCGA
>NZ_CALRZC010000341.1:0-6337 GCF_943372545.1 Variovorax sp. YR752
AACATACTCATCGCCGATGCCCTGTCCGTGCAAGGGCCGTTCCTCGACTTCGCGGTGGCGAAGGGAACGGATTCTTTCGCCTTCGATCTGGCCTTCGGCCTGAATGACGCGTTCAAGATGACGGTCTATGACACGGCAGGCAACGTGCTCGAAACCGTCACGCTGAACGACGGGTCGGGGTCGGACGTCATGGACTACAAGAACGTTGCGGTCAGCGCGCCCGTCGGCAAACTGATCGGCCACGTCGCCTTGGAAGCCATGGGGCCGGGCGTCGGCATCTACATGGACAACTTCCAGATCGGCGGCGGCGCCACCGCCAACCTCGACGCCAAGGCCGTCATCATCGATCCGGTGGGCAATGTGTCGGACGAGCGCGGGGCCATGGGCGCGTTCAACGCGGTCCTGGACACGGCGATCGACGACGTGGACACCGGATCGGGCGACAGCGCCTATGTGCTGAGTGACGTGACCCACGCCTACACCGAAAGCGACGACGCGATCATCGCCAGGCTCGGCTTCGCCGATCGACTCGAAGGCGGCGCCGGCAACGACACCTTCACGAACGTCGGTACGGCGGACGTGGTGCATGGCGGCGCGGGCAACGACGCGGTGCGCATCCACAGCGGCGACTTCGAACGCCTCGACGGCGGCCTGGGCATCGACACGCTGGTGATGGACGGCAAGGCGATGCACATCGACCTGTCGGCCCTCGGCCTGGCGAAGGTGCAGGGCTTCGAGAAGTTCGACCTGGGCGCAGGCGGTAACACGCTGGCGCTGAGCACGAGCGACGTGCTGGCCGGCGGTGCGCGTGACATGGTCACGGCCGACGGCAAGGTGCAGATGCTGGTCAACGGCGCCAACGGCGAAGTCGACCTGCTCGGCGGCCACGACGGCGGCGACGGCTGGATGCAGGGCAGCAATGCCACGGTGGGCGGTGTGACGTACAGCGTCTACACCAACCTCGCCGGCACGGCCGAGCTGCTGGTCGAGGACAAGGTCCACGTGACGATCCTCTAAGCCTGCAGGCCAGCCCGCCAGCCGATTTGATCGGCTGGCGGGTGGGTCGGCGGGTTGACCGGCACGCGCGACGGCTCATGGCCGTCGCGTGCTGCCGGCCGGCCCGCCGCGGCCTTCTTCCCTTTTTCTTCCTTCGTTTTCTTTTCCTCATTCACTGTTTGATGGATGCCCCTGCCCGGGGCATCGGGAGCCATTCATGACGTCGTCTTCTTCTTCCTTGTCCTCTTCGATTTTTTCCGGCCACAGCGTTCGCGCGGCCGCACTCGTGGCACTGGGCCTGCTGGCCGCCACCGCGGCCGGGGCGCAGCAGCAGCCACAGCCCCAACAGCAACCCCAGAAGCAGCCGGCCGCCGCCCGTTCGGGGGCGGCCTACCGCGCGGTGCCCGCTGCGGCGCCCGACCAGGCGCAGGTGATCTTCTTTCGCAGCGCGGGCACGTCGGCATCGGGCAGCCGCCCGGGCGCGGCGCACGTGTACATCGACGGCGAGTTCCACGCCGCGCTGCTGCCCAACAGCTTCACGCGCCTGTGCGTGCGCCCGGGCAACCACTCGGTCGAGGCCTACATCGGTGATGCGCCGACCTACGAAGGCAAGTCGAACCCACGCACGCGCGCCGAGCTCGAAGCCGGCAAGACGGTGTTCGTGGCCGTGTCGGAGCAGGACGGTTCGGGCGCGCCGGTGCCTTACCGCCGCGCCGATGCCGAGCGCATGCTGTCGGGCGCGCGCGAGCAGCGCCACGTGATCAGCCGGGCCGTCGCCGTGCAGCCCTGCCGCGACGCGGTGGTGCAGGCGCCGCCGGTCGAGAAGGCCCGCTACACGCTCAACACGGACACGCTGTTCGCGTTCGGCCGCGCCGACCTCGCCGCGATGACCGCCAAGGGCCGCACGGCGCTGGCCGAAGTGGCGACGCAGATCCGCGCGAACTCGCTGGACGGCGTGACGCGCATCGCGGTGCGCGGCCATGCGGACCCGATCGGCACGGCGCCCGAGAACCTGCGCCTGTCGGAGCTGCGTGCGCAGACGGTGAGCCGCGTGCTGGCCGACGAAGGCCTGCCGGCCGACCGCATCGCGGCCGAAGGCATGGGCAGCCGCGAGACGGTGGTGTCGTGCGCGCCCGGCCGTTCGCGCGACGCGCGCATTGCATGCAACGCACCGAACCGCCGCGTCGAGGTGGTGGTGCAAGGCGTGAAGTAAGCCGACCGACCCCGCCGACGGCCCCCCGGCCGCGCGGTTCGCAGGGTGTGGAACTTTGCCGCGCAACGGCAGGGACCACGCCCTTTCGGGCGTGCAGGGGCCGCAATTTCGGACGAGTCCGATGGATTGTTCAGGGGCTCATTTGTAAAGTCCTTGGCATGGGAACGGCGCGTGCCGCCGGCTACCGGCTTCGAGATCCCCAGCCGCTGCAACGGCGCATGAGGGGACTCCTGCGAATTCCATTTCAGTGCCATGCAGGTCCGATGCCCCAGGGGGGCGGGGACGGGTGTTGCCCTGAGGTTTCAAGGCACACCACCCCGGCATCGCGGCCTTGCCGCAATGCCGCATGCATCACAACGAGCGAAAAAGGAACAACGACATGGCTGCAGTGATCGCGCAGGACGCACCTGGCAAAGCACCCCCCTCGACGGACATGGTGGCGGAAGAGCGCGACACCTTGCTGCGCGCCGTGCACTGGCTGTGCGCGCACCACGGCCGCACGCTGAGCGAGGCCGCGCTGCAGGCCGGGCTGCCGCGCGACGTGCGGCTGTCGCCCACGCTGGCGGTGCGCATCCTGGAGCAGGCGGGCATCGGCGCGGGCTGGGTCAAGCGCGACGTAGGCGACCTGCTGTCGTACCTGTTCCCGGTGGTGGCGCTGCGCAAGGAAGGCGGCGCCTGCGTGATCACCGGCCGCAAGGGCCAGGGCGACAAGGCCCTGTACGACGTGATCCTGCCGGAAGCCGGCACGGGCACGATGACGCTCAACGCCACCGAGATGAACGCGCTGTACGGCGGCCATGCGCTGCTGTCCAAGCCGCATGCGCAGCTGGACGACCGCGCGGGCCCCGAGGCTGAAGAGTCGGAGGGCCACTGGCTTTTTTCCACGCTGTGGCGTTACCGGCGCTACTACGCGAGCGCCGCGCTGGCGGCGCTGCTGATCAACATCCTCACGCTGGCGAGCACCTTCTTCACGATGAACGTGTACGACCGCGTGGTGCCCAACCAGGCCTACGTGACGCTGTGGTCGCTGGCCATCGGCGTGGTGTTTGCGATGGTGTTCGAGTTCAGCGCGCGCCACGTGCGTTCGCACCTGGTCGACATGGCCGGCAAGAAGGCCGACCTGATCCTGGGTTCGATGCTGTTCCGCAAGCTGCTGGCCACGCGCATGGAGCACAAGCCGCAGTCGTCGGGCTCGGCGGCCAACCAGCTGCGCGAGTTCGAGTCGGTGCGCGACTTCGTGACCTCGGCCACCATTTCGACGCTGTCGGACCTGCCGTTCTGCCTGCTGTTCGTGGGCATCATCTTCATGATCGGCGGGCCGCTGGCGCTGGTGCCGCTGCTGTCGATTCCGCTCATCATTCTGATCAGCGTGGCCATCCAGTGGCCGCTGGCCAAGGTGATGCAGGAGAACCTGCGCGAGGGCTCGCTCAAGCAGGGCCTGCTCATCGAATCGATCGAAGGCATCGAGTCGCTCAAGGCCGCGCGCGGCGAGGGCGTGATGCAGCAGAAGTGGGAAACCTTCAGCGCACTGGCCGCCACGAGCTCGATGAAGTCGCGCAAGCTCTCGAGCATGGCGGTGAATCTGGTCACGCTGATCCAGCAGGTGCAGACCGTCATTCTGGTGGTGTGGGGCGTGTACCTCATTCATGCCGGCGAGTTCACGATGGGCGCGCTGTTCGGCACGGTGATCCTGGCCGGGCGCTCGACCTCGCCGCTGGCGGCGGTGGTGGGCCTGGCGGTGCGCTACCAGCAGGCCAAGACGGCGCTGACCTCGCTCAACCAGGTGATGGCCAAGCCGGCCGACCGCGTGGCCGAGCGCCGCTACCTGGCCAAGCCGGTGTTCAAGGGCGACGTGACGCTCAAGAAGATCAACTTCGCCTACCCCGCGCCGCCCATGCAGCCGGCACCGCCGGTGCTGCAGGACGTGAGCCTGACGATCAAGGCGGGCGAACGCATTGCCATCCTGGGCAACATCGGTTGCGGCAAGTCGACGCTGCTGCGCGTGATGGCCGCGATGTACCAGCCCGGTGCCGGGCAGGTGCTGCTCGACGGCATCGACGTGGGCCAGATCGACCCGGCCGACGTGCGCGCCGCCGTGGGCCTGCTGAGCCAGGACGCGCGCCTGTTCCACGGCACGCTGCGCGACAACGTGACCATCGGCTACCCGGCGGCGACCACGGAAGCGTTTCTGCACGTGGCGCGCATCACCGGCATCGACGCGATCGCGGCGCGCCATCCGCGCGGCTACGACATGCCGATCGGCGAAGGCGGCCACGGCCTGTCGGGCGGGCAGCGCCAGCTGGTGGCGCTCGCGCGCTGCCTGCTGCTGCGCCCGCGCATCCTGCTGATGGACGAGCCCACGAGCTCGATGGACCTGCAGACCGAACACGAATTCCTGCGCCGCATGGCGCATGTCACCCAGGGCCAGACCCTGGTGGTGGCCACGCACCGGCTGTCGGTGCTCGACCTGGTCGACCGCATCGTCGTGATGGACGGCGACGGCAAGGTGTTCCTGGACGGACCCAAGGACACGGTGCTGGCGCGGTTGCGCGGCGCGGCCAGCAATGAACCGAATGAACAAGCGATGCCCGCGTGAGCGCGCGCCCCGCCAAGGAAACGATGCCATGAACACGAACGAAACCACCGCAGGCCTTGACGCCGGCAAGGCGCTGCCGATGCCGGTGACCGCCCCCGCGGCGAAGCTGCCCGCGAAGATCGCGGGCCCGACCGGCCACGCGCGCCACGAAGACTCTCCTTTCGTGAAGGACCTGCGCGAGGCGATGCTGGTGCAGAAGACGCCGGGCAGCCTGCTGGTGCTGTACCTGATCGCCGCGATCCTCGTGGTCGGCGCGGTGTGGGCGCACTTTGCGAAGGTGGAAGAGATCACGCAGGGCGAAGGCCGCGTGATTCCGGCCAGCCGCGAACAGATCATTCAAAGCCTGGAAGGCGGCATCCTCGAAGAGATGAACGTGCACGAAGGCGACGTGGTCGAGCGCGGGCAGATCCTGCTCGAGATCGACGCCACGCGCGCCGGTGCCTCGTACCGCGAAGGGCTGTCGAAGGTGCAGGCGCTCAAGGGCGCGATTGCCCGGCTGCGCGCCGAGGCCTATGCGCAGCCGCTGGTGTTTCCCGCGGACGTGCAGGGTGTGGACTCGATCGTGCGCGACGAGACGCAGGCCTACAACGCACGCCGCCAGACGCTGAACGAAAGCGTGGGCGCGCTGAACCGCAGCCTGCAGCTGGCCGAGCGCGAGATCTCGCTGTCGGAGCCGCTGTCGGCGCGCGGCCTGATGTCGGAAGTGGAAATCCTGCGCATGAAGCGCCAGTCCAACGAGTTCCGCCTGCAGATCGCCGAGCGCCAGAACAAGTACCGCGCCGAGGCCAACGCCGAGCTGACGCGCTTCGAGGGCGAGCTGGCGCAGGCCAAGGAGAACATGGGCGCGCGCGAAGACGTGGTCAAGCGCACGACCATCAAGGCGCCCGTGAAGGGCACCGTGAAGAACATCCGCGCCAACACCATCGGCGGCGTGATCCAGCAGGGCGCGGACATCATGGAGATCGTGCCGCTGGAAGACCAGCTGCTGATCGAAGCCAAGATCAAGCCGTCGGACGTGGCGTTCATTCGCCCGATGCTGCCGGCCACGGTGAAGATCTCGGCCTACGACTACGGCATCTACGGCGGCCTCACCGGCACCGTGGAGCACCTGAGCCCCGACACGCTGCGCGACGACGAGAAGGCGCGCCAGGGCGCGCGCGGCGACACGTCGTACTACCGGCTGCTGGTGCGCACGGACAAGGCGTCATTGAGCGCGGGCGACAAGGAGTTCCCCATCATTCCCGGCATGACCGCGACGGTCGAGATCCGCACGGGCGAGAAATCAGTTCTGAGCTACCTGCTGAAGCCGGTGCTCAAGGCACGCGAAGCGTTTCGCGAGCGATAGGCACAAAGGCAGGAGTCCAGATCATGAGAACGAAGAAGAAATCCATGCAGTCGGGCGTGTGCGCGCTGCTGTCGGTGTCGGTGCTGTTCGGCGCCGGGGCAGCGTCCGCCCAAGCCGTGCAGGGCGATGCGCCCGCGCTGAAGGTGGCGCGCCGCCTGGCCGCACCGCCGGCCACGGCCCCCGTGCC
>NZ_CALRZC010000342.1:0-6198 GCF_943372545.1 Variovorax sp. YR752
CCCGCGAACGCGCGCAAGTCTGGGGCGTGGCCGACCGCGTCGACCTGCGGCTGCAGGACTACCGCGACGTGCAGGGCCGCTTCGACCGCATCGTGTCCATCGAGATGATCGAGGCCGTCGGCGAGGCCTACTGGCCCACCTACTTCGCCACCTTGCGCGAGCGCCTCAAGCCCGGCGGCGTCGTGGTGCTGCAGGCGATCACGATCGCCGATGCGCAGTTCGACAGCTACCGCCAGGGGGCTGATTTCATCCAGCATTGCATTTTTCCCGGCGGCATGCTGCCCAGCCCGCGCGTGCTGCGGGAACAGGCGCAGCGCGCAGGGTTGGTGATCGAGGCGTCCCATTGCTTCGGCAAGGACTACGCACGAACCCTGGCGGAGTGGCGTCGCCGGTTCCTCACCGCCTGGCCGCAGATCGAGCCACTCGGCTTCGACGCCGCATTCAAGCGCTTGTGGACCTACTACCTCTCCTACTGCGAGGCCGGCTTCCGCGCGGGCCTCGTCGACGTCGGGCTCTACCGGTTGCGCGCGGCTGAAGCCGGACCCGCCTGATTGGGCGGCGCAGCCTGAACCGAGCCGACTGTCGGCATCCGGGACACAACGATGCCAATGGGCGGTCGCGTCAGCTTTGGGTGCTGAAAACCCCCATGTCATTGCACATTCGCCCGGCCCCTTAAAGCACCGAAGCTTCACCGGCCTGCGCATCGTCGTCCAGCATCGGCACCTCGCTGGCCGCCAACGGCTTGCCGATGGGCGCTCCGGCCTTCCCCACCTGGACCGCCGCCATGTCGGCATCGTTCGGGTACTGCCCCGCAATCCAGTAGTCGAACACCCGTCGCACGATCGGCGCCGCGTGCGCCGCACCGAAGCCCGCGTTCTCGACGATCGCCGCCACGGCAATGGTCGGGTCTTCGGCTGGGGCAAACGCCATGTACAGCGCGTGATCGCGCTGGCGCGCATCCAGTGCCTTGCCGCTCGCGCGCGCCTTCGCACTCAGGCCCACAGCCTGCGAGGTGCCCGTCTTGCCGGCCGAGGTGTACGCCGCGCCCGCAAACACGCGCGTGCCGGTGCCGCCCTTCGTGACCGCCACCATCGCGTCGCGCACCACCTCGACGTGCTTGCGCGCATAGCCCAGGTCCTGGGCTGGGGGCTGCACCTGCCGCACCACCGCGCCGGTCGCCGTGTCGCGGATGGCGCGCACCAGGTGCGGCTGGTAGCGCACGCCGCCGTTCGCCAGCGTGGCGTTGGCCGATGCCAGCTGCAACATCGTGAAGCTGTTATAGCCCTGCCCGATGCCCAGTGAAATCGTCTCGCCCGGGTGCCAGCCCTTCATGTCGGCGCGCCGGTAGGCCGCGCGCTTCCATGCCTTGCTCGGCAGCACGCCGCGCGACTCGCCTTGCAAGTCGATGCCCGTGTACTGCCCGAAACCCAGCGGCGCCATGAAGTCGTGGATGAGGTCGACGCCCATCTCGGCGGCCAGCGAATAGAAATACGTGTTGCTCGAAAACTGGATGGCGCGGTGCATGTCGACGCCGCCCAACCCGCCCCGATGGCTGCGAAACGTACGCCCACCGAAGTTGTAGAAGCCCGGGTCGTTCTCCACCTTGTCCGCCGCGCGCTTGCCGGTCTGCAGCGCCGCCATCGCCATGAAGGGCTTGTAGGTCGAGCCCGGCGGGTAGGTGCCGCGCAGTGCGCGGTTCAGCAGCGGGTTGTCGGGCGACTCGATCAGCGCCTTCCAGCTTTCCGTGTCGATGCCTTCGACGAACAGGTTGGGATCGAACGTCGGCTTGCTCACGAAGGCCAGCACCTCGCCCGTCTTCGGATCGATGGCGACCAGCGCGCCCCGGCGCTCGCCGAACATGTCTTCCACCAGCTTCTGCAGCTTGATGTCGAGCGACAGCATCACCGTGTCGCCGGGCTTGGCGGGGTGGCGGGCCAGCCGGCGGACCGCGTGCCCACCGGCCGAGGTTTCCATCTGCTCCACACCGGTCTGGCCGTGGAGCGCCTGTTCGTAGCTCTGCTCGATGCCGACCTTGCCGATGTAGTCGGTGCCCCGGTAGTTGGCACGCTCGTCTTCGGCCCAGTCGTCCATCGCGGTTTTCTCGCGCTGGTTGATGCGGCCGATGTAGCCGATCACGTGCGCGCCCACCTCGCCATACGGATAGGTGCGAAACAGCCGCGCCTTGATTTCCACGCCTGAGAAGCGGTAGCGCTGCGCCGCAAAGCGCGCCACCTCTTCATCGCTCAGGCGGGTGCGGATGGGAAGGGAGTCGAAGCTGCGCGAATCTTCGCGCAGGCGCTGGAAGCGGCGGCGGTCCTTGGGCGTCACCTCGACCAGGCCGCCCAACTCGTCGATGACGGTCGTGATGTCGCCCACCTTCGACGGCGTGATCTCCAACGTGTACGCCGCGTAGTTGGACGCCAGCACCACGCCGTTGCGGTCCAGGATCTGCCCGCGGTTGGGCACCACCGGAACGATCGCCGTGCGGTTGTTCTCGGCCCGGCCCGACAGCTCGTCGTGCCGCACCACCTGCAGGAAAACCAGCCGTGCGCCGATCAGTCCGAAGCCGAACAACACCGCGCAGCCGACCACCACCACACGGCGGCGAAAAAGTGCGAGCTCGGCGGCGGCATTGCGGATTTCATTCATCTAGCGAAAGGGGATGGGGAACAGAAGAAGAGCCGTGAAAGCCCGATAGGAGGCCCTGTGCGCCCGAAGGTTCCGCGACCCGACTGTCATTCGACGAATGAACGCGCAGGAAAAAGTCAGCCAATGCGGCCGACGGCGGTTTGCGAAGTTTTCAAGTCACCGGACCGCGCTCCCACGCATGCCACAGATGCATTCACCGTCGGGCCTGTGCAAGCTGATTCCGGGAGCAGCCAAGAAGCATGCGCAAGGCGGACGATGACCAACGCACCTGCATGTGGCCCGGCCGCCGCAACGACTGCAGGACGAAAAAGCAGGTTGGCAACCCGTCCGAGTCGACCAAATATTCAGGTGGACGTCATGGACTTTGCGCAGCACAACGAAAAGGGTGTGACAGCGACGAAAGTACTCCAGAGTTGCGTCTGACCTGAGATGCCAGTTATGGTGGAGCGCTCGTCCGCGAGCCAGAGGGCCACAAAGATACAGGCAGTGACCCGCTCCGCAAACGGTCTCTCACGGAGGCGCCTATGCCGACCCTTCGCTATGCAATTCTCGAAGCCCCTTCCACGTTGGGCCTGGCGACGGACGGCGTAGAGCGCTTGCCCGACCAGCTCCTCGCCCTCGGCCTTGCGCAGCGCATCCGTGCACGCCACGCCGGGCGGCTCGCTGTGCCTCCGAAGGACCCCACGCCCGACGCCGAGACGGGCACCCTGAATGCCAGGGCCATTGCGGCGTGGTCGCCCCAGCTCGCCGACGCGGTGGAAGCGGTGCTCGACGCGGGCGAGTTTCCGATCGTTCTGGGCGGTGATTGCACGATCGTGCTGGGCTCGATGCTCGCGCTTCGACGGCGCGGCCGCTACGGCCTGCTCTTCATCGACGGCAACGCCGATTTCTTCCAGCCCGAGGCGGAACCGAATGGCGAAGGCGCCTCGATGGACCTGGCCTTCGTCACCGGCCACGGGCCGTCGCAGCTGACCGACATCGAGGGTCGCGGCCCGCTGGTCTGCCCCGAAGACGCTGTCGCGTTCGCGTACCGCGATCACAAGGACCAGGAGGAATACAAAAGCCAACCGCTCCCCAAGGCGCTCAAGGCGATCGACCTTCCCGCCGTACACGCAATGGGCATCGAGGCCGCCGCGCGCGAAGCGGTCGCGCACTTGACGCGAGAAGAACTCGATGGCTTCTTCATCCATCTCGATGCCGATTGCCTCGGCGACGCGATCATGCCGGCGGTCGATTTCCGTGTGCCGGGCGGGTTGTCGTGGGACGAGCTGGGGGCCGCGCTTCGGGTGGCCCTGGCGAGCGGCAAGGCCGTCGGCCTCGAGGTCACGATCTACAACCCGCGCCTTGATGAGAACGGCAGCGCCGGGCGCGGCCTGGCTGACGTACTGGCCGCAGCGCTCGGAGCCGCAGCGTCTTGAACACAGCGAGCAGCGCCTGCTTGCTGGCGCAGTTGGGCGCACGCTGAACGACAGACTTTGGGTCGTTTGCCGACTGGCTGCTTCAGATCGCGCCGAATTCTGATTCAGGGCTTCCCCGATCTAGCTTTGGATGCCATCCAATCTCATCGGACGTCCTTGCACGACAGATGGCCGATCTCCCAATGAAAAAGGGCGTTCACTGAACTTCAGTGAACGCCCTTGGTCGTTGTGATGGTGGAGCTGGGGGGATTTGAACCCCCGTCCGCAAGCCTTCATCGCGCAGTTCTACATGTTTAGTGATCTGATTTGAGTCTCGCTTCCGGAGTCGCGCAGTCACACGCTAAACCGGACGCCAGCACCCTATTTTCTCGCCCCGACCCAAGGTACCCGGATCGGAGCCAGCCCATGTAATTATCTTTGCAGCCGGGAGGATTCAGATTGCTCTGTCACCCCCTTGCCCAGCCCATCGGCCTGCTGTTGCAAAGCTCACTGGCAATTAAGCAGCGAGTGCGAAACGTTCGTCGTTTGCAGTTAGTTTGTTTGAATCTGTTTTACGAGCGCATTCAGCTCGACATGCCCCGCTGCGACTCCGAACCCACGTCGAAACCAGTGCAGCCCCAAGCAACCCATTTTAGGCGCTATTGAGTAACTTCAAGAGCTCAAGGGGTGAAGAGATTGAAGCATCGGCCCGCCACAGGGTCGAATCGGCCTCTGAACCCATGTAGCCATAGGTGGCGGCGACCGTGCGCATGCCTGCGGCACGGCCCGCGATGATGTCGCGTTCGTCGTCCCCCACGTAGATGCAGGCCTCGGACGCCACGCCAAGGCGGCGCGCCGCCTCGTGCAGCGGCTCGGGGTGCGGCTTGGAGAACGGTGTGGTGTCGCCGCTGACGATGGCACCCGCGCTCGCGAAGAGCGGCATCGCACCGGTCAGCGGATCGGTGAAACGGGCCGACTTGTTGGTCACCACGCCCCAGCGCAAACCGCGCTCGCGCAGCGCCTCGATCAGCGGTGCCACGCCGTCGAACACGAGCGTGTTGAGCAGCATGCGGCGCTCGTAGGCGACGTAGAACTCTTCGCGCAGCGCGTCGAACTCGGGGGCGTCGGGGGTGATGTCGAACGCCACGCCCAGCATGCCGCGGGCGCCGGCACCGGCCAGCGGGCGGTAGCGCTCCAGCGGGTACGGGGCCAGGCCGCGGTCGGTGCGCATCTTGTCGGCGGCGGCGCCGAGATCGGGTGCGCTGTCGATCAGCGTACCGTCGAGATCGAACAGGACTGCCTGCATCTTTTCTCCCCCCATCATCGGTGCGCCTCCGGCAGCGCGGGCCTCTGGGTCGCGAAGAGGTAGTTGACGCTGGTGTCAGCGCTGAGCCAGTAGCGCCGGGTCAGCGGGTTGTGTTCCATGCCCCGTGTGTGGCGCAGGTCCAGGCGGGCAGCGCGGCAGTAGCCGGCCAGCTCACTGGGACGGATCAGCTTGGGGTACTCGTGCGTGCCGCGTGGCAGCATGCCCAGGACGTACTCGGCGCCCACGATCGCCAACATGAAGGACTTCAGGTTGCGATTGATGGTCGAGAAGAATACCCAGCCGCCTGGCTTCACCAAGGTGGCGCAGGCCTGGATCACCGACGCCGGATCGGGCACGTGCTCCAGCATTTCCATGCAGGTGACGACATCGAAGCTGCCGGGCTGCTCGGCCGCCAGCGCTTCGGCACTGACTTCGCGGTACTTGACGCCACGCGTCCCAGCTTCGAGCGCATGCAGTTGGGCGACCTTGAGCGCCTTGGTCGCCAGGTCGATGCCGAGCACGTCGGCACCCTTACGCGCCATCGAATCGGCCAGGATGCCGCCACCACAGCCGATATCGACCACACGTTGGCCCGAAATAGGCGCAATACCGTCAATCCAATCGAGTCGCAATGGATTGATTTCGTGCAACGGGCGGAATTCGCTCTCCAAATCCCACCACCGATGCGCAAGCTCCGAAAACTTGGCCAGTTCGGCCGGGTCTGCATTCACGTGTTCTGTCATACGGCAATTATGAAGCGAGCAAAGCTCGACTCGAAAGCAATGGGCTTGCGTCAGGCCCGACTGCAATTTCGTCAGGCATAAAAAAACCCCGCCGAGGCGGGGT
>NZ_CALRZC010000343.1:0-6175 GCF_943372545.1 Variovorax sp. YR752
TGGGCACCGACTACCCCTACGACATGGGTGAGGAGCATCCGCGCGAACTTATCGCACAGGTGAAGGACCTGAGCGCTGACGAGGTTGCACAAATCGAAGGGCTGAACGCGGTGAAGCTACTAAACATCACGCCGGTGCGCTGAATACCCACGAGGAGCGCATCGCAATGTCCCCCCTTTTTGAAGAACTGCGCATCGACCATGTGCATTTTCCGAACCGCATCGTCGTTTCACCGATGTGTCAGTACTCGGCCATCGACGGACTGGCCAACACCTGGCATCTGCAGCATCTGATGCAACTTGCCATGTCGGGCGCCGGCCTGGTCATGGTCGAGGCCACTGCGGTCGAAGCGCGCGGGCGCATCACCCACGGATGCCTGGGCCTGTACAGCGACGAAGCCGAAGAAGCACTGGGCCGGGTGCTGAAGGCGGCGCGAGCTGTGTCGGCGCCGGGCACGCGCTTCGGCATCCAGCTCGGGCATGCCGGCCGCAAAGGGTCGGCCCACGTGCCTTGGGAAGGAGGAGGGCCGCTGCAGCCGACGACATCCGGTGCGCGCCCATGGCGCTGCGCCGCACCGTCCGCCTCGCCTTTCACCGAAGGGTGGGACACCCCGGAAGCGCTCGACGAGGCAGGCATCGACCGTCTCGTCGAGGCTTACGTCGACGCAGCGCTGCGGGCCCTGCGGCTGGGCTTCGAGGTAATTGAACTTCACTGCGCCCACGGCTATCTGCTGCATCAGTTTCAGTCGCCCTTGTCGAATAGCCGCGCCGACACGTGGGGCGCCGATCAGGCAGGGCGTGACCGCCTGGTGCTGCGTATCGCGCAGCGGCTACGCAGCCTCGCACCGACGAGCCGCGTGTTCGGCGCGCGCATCACGGGCACAGACTGGGATGCAGGCGGGCTTGGCATCGACGATGCCGTGCGGCTGACGCAGGCGCTCAAGGACATCGGCTTTGGCTACGTGTGCGTTTCCAGCGGCTTCGTGGTGCCGGGCGCACGCATTCCATTCGGCCCCGGCTTCCAGGTCGGGCTGGCCCACGAGGTGCGCAAGCGCACCGGCATCGTCACGCGGGCGGTCGGCGGCATCGCCGAGCCAGCGCAGGCGGCCGCGATCATCGCGCAGGGTCAGGCCGACCAAGTCGCCCTGGCGCGCCCCTTCCTGGCCGATCCGCGCTGGGTATGGCGCGCGGCGGAGACGCTGGGTGTCGAACCCTTCTATCCGCCGCCTTATCGGAGGGCGGCTGGATTGCGCAAGCCGCCAGTGATGCCTGACGCTTGACGCATGACCGCTCCTTCCAACGTTCGACTCCATCCATGACTCCTCCCATCGAACTTCAAGTGAACGGCGTGAGCCATCGCGTGCAGGCCGGCGAGAACGACTTGCTCCTCTATGTGCTGCGCAACGACCTGGACTGCAAAGGCGTTCGCTTTGGCTGCGGTGCCGGCAACTGCGGGGCCTGCACGGTCTCGATGGACGGGCGCGCAGTCCAGTCCTGCGACATGCCGATGTGGGGGGTGGCCGGACGTGCGCTCACGACCCCCGAACAGCTGGCCGGCGACCCAGTCGGCGCTGTGGTCCTCGACGCATTCCTGGACTTGCAGGCGGCCCAGTGCGGCTACTGCATCAATGGCATCATGATGTCGGTCACCGCACTGCTGCACCGCACCACCTCCCCCAGGTCGGCGGAGCTGCAGGACACGCTGCATCGCCACCTTTGCCGCTGCGGCGCGCATGCGCGGATCTTGCGGGCCATTGAAACTGCGGCCGCTCGCCTGCGTGCGGAGGCCTCGGCATGATCCCCGGAGATACTCCGCCTCCCGCCGTCCAGGCCCACCCCCTGCTGAACCAGTGGGTGCGAGTGGGCCCAGGGCAGAAGCTCACCGTGTTCACCGGCAAGGTCGAACTGGGCCAAGGCATCTCGACTGCACTGGTCCAGATCGCCTGCGACGCACTGGGCCTGGCGCCGGCGCAGATCGCGCTGGTGGCAGGCGACACCCACCTGTCCCCCGACGAGGGCTACACGGCCGGCAGCCTTTCGGTGCAGTACGGCGGGGCCACCGTCCGCTGGGCCTGCGCGCACGCATTTGCCCTGTTCCGCGCCGAGGCCGCGCGACGGTGGAACGTCGCGCCCGAGCAGGTCCATGCCGATGCCGGATGCTTTCGGGATGCGGGCGGCAGCCGGCGGGCGAGCTACTGGGAGCTGAGCGATACCGTCAGCCTGGACGTAGGTATCCTGGCACCGCCGCCGGGCCCTCGTCGCACCGACGCGCCATACGAAGGTCGGTCGCTGCCGCGGCTGGATTTCGCCGCCAAGCTCACAGGCGCGGCATATCTGCAAGACCTCGTGATTCCCGGCATGCAGCATGCGCGAATGCTGCGCGGACGGCATCCCGCGCAACGCCTGACGTCGCTGCCGCTGGCGCAACTGCAGGCGCTGGACGGCGTGGCGCAGGTGGTTCGCTGCGGCGATTTCCTTGCGCTGGTGGGGCCCCATGAAGGCGCGTTGGTCCGTGCGTTGCCCAAGGCGAGAAAACTGCTCGAATTCACCGACGTGCAAATGCCGCAAGGGAGTGATGACACTGTGTCGCTGCTGCAGCACATGCCTAGTCATGCGCAACGGGTGCATGAAGAGGGTTCGCCCGTTGCCTCCCGTCAAACCCACACAGCGACCTTTTCGCGGCCGTATCTGGCCCATGCATCGATCGGTCCGTCGTGTGCGCTGGCCGATCCGCGCGGCGACACGCTGCGCATCTGGTCGCACACGCAGGGGGTCTTTCCGCTGCGCAACCAGATCGCCCGCGCGTTGGCGCGCGATGCCGGCACGGTCGAAGTCATCCATGCTCCAGGCGCGGGCTGCTATGGACACAACGGCGCCGACGACGTGGCCTTCGACGCAGCGTTCATCGCCTTAAGCACCGGCCTACCGGTAAGGGTGCAGTGGATGCGGGAAGACGAGATGTCTGTGGCGCCCTTCGGCTCCGCCAGCGCGGTGCAGCTGCACGCGGGACTCGACGATGCGGGCCGCATCGAGCGCTGGGACATGGCCATCTGGAGCCACACCCACATGAACCGCCCCGGCTGGGGAGAAGGCATCAACCTTCTGGGCGCTTGGGAACTTGACCCGCCACAACAGCCTTCGGTGCCGCGCGACATGCCGTTGCCCATGGGCGGCGGCCACCGCAATGCGATCGCCATCTACGACCTGCCGCACCAGCAGGTGGACTATCACTTCATTGCCGATTCGCCCGTGCGCGTGTCGGCGCTGCGCTCGCTCGGGTCGTACGCCAACCTGTTCGCGATTGAGTGCTTCATGGACGAACTGGCCGGGCTGCGCGACGAAGACCCCGTCGCCTTTCGGCTGCGCCACCTGGCCGATCCCCGCGCCAGGGAGGTGCTGAAGACGGCTGCAGACATGGCCGGCTGGTCGCAGCGCACCGAGGCGGGCACAGGTAGCGGCCTGGGCATCGCATTGGGTCGCTACAAGAACCACGCCGCCTACTGCGCCGTGGTGACGCAGGTCAGCGTCGAGGAGAAGATCCGGGTCGAGAAGGCTTGGGTCGCCGTCGATGCGGGCGCCGCGATCAACCCCGACGGCCTCATCAACCAGATCGAGGGTGGACTCATCCAGTCGCTGAGCTGGACGCTCAAGGAAAGCGTGACGTGGGACGCCACGGGCATCACGTCCTGCGACTGGGACCACTACCCGATCATGGGGTTCGACGAGATCCCCGAGCTCGCCGTGCATGTCGTCGACAGGCCGTTCGAGCCGAGCCTCGGAGTGGGCGAGGCGGCCGCCGGCCCGACAGCCGCTTCGGTGGCCAATGCCGTGGCCCATGCGCTGGGCCTGCGTGCCCGCGACCTCCCATTGACGGCCGAACGCCTCGCGGCGCTCATCTCCGCGGGCTGACGCGCGCGGATTCACTTCTTTTTCCATTCGTCTTCATTGCCCAAAGGACACAATGACCATCCAGACCCTCGCGCACTATTCGGTTCGCACAACAAATCTCGACGCGTCGCGCCGCTTCTACGTCGATGTGCTCGGCCTGCAGGAAGGATTTCGCCCGCCCTTCGACTTTCCGGGGCTGTGGCTCTACAAAGGTGGCGACGAAGCGCAGTTCGGCGTGGTGCACATCATTGGCATCGACGCCAGTTCGCCCGAAGGGCTGATCGCTTACTTGGGAGACAAGGCGCAGACAGCGCTGCACGGCAGTGCCGCGGTCGACCACTTGGCATTCCTGGCGAGCGATCTCCCCGACGTGCAGCAGCGACTGCGAGGCGCCGGCCTGGCATTCCGTGAACGCACTGTTCCCAGTCTCGGGTTGCACCAAGTGTTCGTGGAAGACCCCTCGGGTGTCACCATTGAGCTCAACTTCGCTGCGGAAGAAGCGCGGGCGCTCGCTGTCGGCGCTGCGCCGGGGGCTGCGGCATGAGCGCGTCGTCTGCAACGGCTCGAAAGGCCCTGGTCATCGGCGGGTCGCTCGGTGGCTTGTTCGCGGCCAACCTGCTGCTGCGCAGGGGCTGGGATGTGCATGTGTACGAACGCGTGGCCGACGACCTTGAGAGTCGGGGGGCGGGCGTCGTGACGCATCCGGAGCTCATGGAGGTGCTGACGGCAGCCGGCGTCGACGTCGCGGACCGCATCGGCGTCGAGGTTCGCGAGCGAATCACTCTTTCGCGCGACGGTACGCGCGAAGACTCCAGGCCGCTGCCGCAGACGCTAACTGCCTGGGGACGCCTGTATCAGGTGTTGCGCCGGGCATTTCCGTCAGAGCGATATCACAACGACAAGCAGCTGCTTTCGTTCGAGCAGGATACGCGCGGCGTGCACGCCGTGTTCTCCGACGGCAAGGTCGAGCGCGGCGACCTGCTGGTAGCGGCCGACGGCCTGCGCTCCACGGTTCGCAAGGTCCTGCTGCCGGAGGCGGTGCCCCAGTACGCGGGCTACGTTGCGTGGCGAGGGCTGGTCGAAGAAGCCAGCCTCTCGCCCCGCACCCTGGACGAGCTCTTTCCGTTCTTCGCCTTTGGCCTGCCGCCACGTGAGCAGATGATCGCGTACCCGGTCGCGGGACACGGCAACAGCGTGGAGCCGGGCAAACGTCGCTACAATTTTGTCTGGTACCGGCCCGCCGATCAGGCCAACACGCTGCGCGAGATGCTGACCGACGCGTCCGGCAAGGTATGGCCCGACGGCATTCCGCCGCCCTTGATTCGCCCCGAGGTACTGGCCGCGGCAAGACAGGCGGCCAACGATGTGCTCGCACCGCAGTTCGCCGAGGTCGTGGAGAAAACGGAGAACCTCTTCTTTCAGCCCATTTTCGATCTGGAAAGCTCAGGCTTGGCCTTCGGGCGCATTGCACTTCTCGGCGATGCCGCATTCGTCGCCCGGCCGCACTGCGGTATGGGCGTCACCAAGGCCGGCAGCGACGCGGCCGCGCTGGTACGCGCACTCGATAGTCATGCGGAAGTCGCCGACGCGTTGAAAGCCTACGAGCAAACTCGCCTGGATGCGGGCAGCTTCATCGTGCACCACGCGCGAGCACTCGGCGCCTACATGCAGGCACAACTCAGCACACCAACCGAGCGAGCTATGGCCGAACGCTATCGCTCGACAGAGGCGGTGATGCGCGAGACCGCAGTACCACCGGTGCGGCGATGAAGCACCGCACGACCTAACTTGGTTACATGCGTAATTTTCGATCTCTTGCGTGAAATCAATGCGGAGTAGGGGGCTTCAAAGGGCTTCAAAAATCACCCAGTGATGAGCGAACGGGGCCACGCACTAGCCGTTTCTCGGCAGCAAGCCCCAGTTCCGCACCGAGGCGAAAAAGGAAGCAGGGCGGCTGGCAGGGTGAAGCCCGTTGGCGGTGACGAACTCAAGACGGCCGAGAACGACAGCATCGGCAATGACAAGTCCTGAGTCTCGGCCCAGAAGCGTGTCGCTGCCCGCGAAGCTCGTTACCCCGGTCGCACGCCGGCGCCACTAGGTTGTACGCCGGATCTGCGCGGTGCGAAGTAGGCCGCACTCCGTCCTCACAAACAGTGCAGGAGCGCTCTTACAGCGTTGTCTGCCGCTGAAGCAAGGTCGCAATCGGCGAGGAGTTGGCTTCCCTGTCCATGCCGAACTCATGCGCCGTCGGGCTCGCCGACCACGGCCCGGCAGCCAACTCTCCGGCC
>NZ_CALRZC010000344.1:0-6156 GCF_943372545.1 Variovorax sp. YR752
CGGCGAAGGCCGCGGCCAGGCTGCGAGTCGTGGTTCTCATGAACTCCTCTCCTGCTCGTTGCAGCGATCAGCGGCCACCACCACCGCCCGCACCACCACCACCACCCCCACCACCGCCACCGCCGCCCGCACCGCCACCAGCACCACCACCGGCACCACCACCGGCGCCGCCACCGGCACCACCACCGGCGCCGCCACTACCACCCGCCCCCGCGCCGGTCCCGGCCGCCGCCGTGCCTTGTCGGCTGCGGGTCTGCTGCTCGGTGCGCACCTTGGCTTCGGTCTTGGTGCGCGTCTGCGCCTGCACCTGTGCCTTGGTCTGATCGTTGGCGCGCTCCTGATCCTTCGTCTGATCCTTGATCCGGTCCCTGGTGCGGTCCTGATCCTTGGTCTGGTCCTTGGCCTCGGCCCGGACCTGATCGCGCGCCTGGTCCTGTGCCTGTGCCGACGCGCCCGCCGAAACGGCCAGCGCAACGGACGCCATCAGCGTCTTGAGGGCTTGACTTGCATTCATCTCGATCTCTCCTTGGGGTGAAACAGAGGCTGGTGGCCTCGACTGAAAATCCCTTGGCCTCATCGGCCCTTGCCATGGCCACCGCGTGGCGCGGCCGGTGAAGCGCCTGCGCCCTGCGGCCCAGCGCCCGCCGCGCCCGCCGCGCCCGTGGCAACGCCCGATGACATCCGCGCCTCGTAGCCCGTGCCGTAGGGCTGGGGCCGCGCCTGCACGGCCAGCCTGCGTGGCTGCTGCGCGCCGGCACCGATCTCCGCTCGCGGGTCCTGTCGCTCGCGCGAAGCGACGCCGGTCCACTGCCCGGCCTGCCGTGGCAGCGACAGATCCAGCGGCTTCGTGGCGTCCTGGTCTGCGGCTCGCGCCGCATCGGTGGCGGCAAGCCCGGCGAGCAACAGCGCCGCGATGCGCCATGGCGCCCGTGCCGCTCGTGCCATCCCGGTGCTGAACTCGTGCTTGACCATGGCCTGCATCCTGGGCGGCGGCCATTGCCTGGCGATGTCGAGCCCGCGCCATCGCGTTTCACTGCGTTTCACTCGGAGTCAGCGGACTTCCGCGCGGGGGAGCGGTGGCTACACTGCCGAACGATGATTGCCGCTGCGCCCGCCCGCATCCTCGTCGTCGATGACGACCCTGCGCTGCGCGAGTTGCTGGCCGACTACCTGGGGGCCAGCGGCTTCATTGTCGACACCGCGGTCGACGGCCGGCAGATGCACGAGCGCATCGCTCAGGCGCCGCCCGACGCGATCGTGCTCGACCTGATGCTGCCCGGCGAGGACGGCCTGAGCCTGGCGCGCGAACTGCGCAAGTCCAGCGAGGTGCCGATCCTGATGGTGTCCGCGCGCGGCGAGGAGATCGACCGCGTCGTCGGCCTCGAGGTCGGTGCCGACGACTACCTTCCCAAGCCTTTCAGCCCGCGTGAACTGCTGGCCCGGCTGCGCGCATTGCTGCGCCGCGCGCGGCCGGCCGCACCGGCCGTTGCTGCGGCCCGGTCGGCGGCCACGGGCCTGCCCGTCTTCGGCCCGTACACGCTGGACAGTGCGGCGTGGCGGCTGATGCGCGGTGACACCGAGGTGCCCATCTCGACGGCCGAGTTCCAGTTGCTGCAGGTGTTCGTCGAGCATCCCAACCGGGTGCTGTCGCGCGACGACCTGATCGAGCGACTGAAGGGCTACGAACGCAGCGCCTTCGACCGCAGCATCGACGTGCGCGTCACCCGGCTGCGCCGCCGCATCGAGGCCGACCCGGCGCACCCGGTCTACATCCGCACCGTGCGCGGCGAGGGCTACCTGTTCAACCCACAGGGCGAGTCGGCCTGATGGGCCGGACGCGGCAGCCGACGGGGCTGGCGCGGCAGTACGCGCGCTGGCTTGCGGCCCTGCTCATCGCGCTCGAACTGATCACGGCGGCCGCGGCGCTGGGTTTCATCTTTCTGCCGATGGCGCGCCGCGCTGCCGACGACCTGGCTGGCCTGATGGTGCTGTCGGCACAGACCTGGAACGAACTCCCGCCAGAGACGCGCCCGGCCTTCGAGCAGGAGCTCGAGCGCAGCCACCACATCGCGCTGCGGCCGGACATGCCGCCACCGCAGGACAAGGGCCTGCGCCATGGGCCTTACCTGCTCTTCCTCGAACGGGCCTTCGAGCGCCGCACGGGCCACGCGATGTTCTTCCTCGAGGAGGAGGCCACCGATGGCCGGCTCTGGCTCTGGACGGCCGTGCCCGCCGGCGGCCGCTCGATCGGTGTCGGCTTCGCGGAGGACCGCATGAAGACGCAGCCGCTGGGGGCGCTCGCACTGCCCTTCGGCGTCGGCATGCTGCTGGTGGCACTGCTGTCGTGGTGGCTGGCGCGGCGCATCGCGCAGCCGGTCGCGCGGCTCGAACTGGCGGCAGCACAGCTGGCTCGCGGTGCCAGCCCCGGCTTGCTGGCCGAAACCGGCCCGCGCGAACTGGCCGAGCTGGCGCGCCACTTCAATCGCATGGCACTGCAGGTGCGCGAGCTGCTGGATGCGCGCACGACGCTGTTCGCCGGCGTCTCGCACGACCTGCGCACTCCGCTGGCGCGCATGCGCCTGGCCATCGAGATGCTGAGGCTGCGCCCCGATCCGGCGCTGTTGCAAAGGCTGGAGCACGACATCGAGGAGATGAATGCGTTGATCGGCCAGATGCTCGAAATCGCGCGCGGCATGAACACCGAGACGGCGGCGGACTTCGAACTCTGCGGCTGGCTGCGCGGTCGTGTGCAGGCGCATGCCGATGCTGCGCAATCGGCCGGCGCGCAGCTCTCGCTGCGTTGCGATCAGGCGATCCGGGTCCATGCGGCACCGGGGGCGCTCACGCGGATTGTCGACAACCTGCTGAGCAACGCGCTGCGCTACGCGCCGGGGCCGATCGTTCTGGTGGGGCGCCTGACCCCGCCGGTTGACAGCGCCGACACCGGCCACGTCTACATCGCCGTGCTCGATCGCGGGCCGAGCATTGCGGAGAACCAGCTCGCCCTGGTGTTCCGCCCCTTCCATCGAGCGCAAGGCCAGGACGATGCGGCGCCAGGCGCCTTCGGCCTGGGCCTGGCGATCGTGCAGCAACTCGCGCGGGCCAACGGCTGGCAGGTCGGTGTCAGGCCACGCGACGGTGGCGGACTGGAAGCCTGGGTGACGGTGCCCGCAGCCGAGGTCCCCGGCCTGCCCGACTAGGGCTGAGCCGCGCGCGCGCGCAGCCGCGCCTCGTGCAGCGTGCCGAGCGTGATCTTGCGCACCTCGGCCTTGCTCTGCTCGATGTGGCTCTTCAGCAGCAGCTGCGCCTGGTCGAGCTTGCGCTGCAGCACGGCGCGCAGGATCTTCGCGTGCTCGGCGTAGGTGGCGTCGATGCGGTCTTCGCGCGTGAAGTCCAGCCGGCGCACGATGCGGATGCGCTCGGTCACGTCCCAGTGCACCTTGGCGATCTCGGCGTTGCCGGCGGCGCGCACCAGCGTGGCGTGGAACTGTTCGTCGAGCGCGCCGACCTCGCGCATGTCGGACAGGCGTTCGGCGGCCGGCACCAGCCAGGCCGCCTTCAGCGCCTCCAGCTCGGGCGGGTCGCTCTCGCGCGAGCACAGCCGCGCGACGCTGGCCAGCTCGAGCAGCACGCGCAGGTCGTAGAGCTGGTCGAGGCGGTCGAAGTCGATCGGCTTGACGAACCAGCCGGCCTTGCTCTCCACGTCGAGAAAGCCTTCGTTGCGCAGCCGGAACAGCGCCTCTCGCGCCGGCGTGCGGCTGACGCCCAGCTGTGCGCTGATCTCGTTCTCGGAGAAGCGGTCGCCGGGCAGCAGCTGGAAGTCGTGGATCAGCGACTTGAGCTGCGCATAGGCCTGTTCCGCCAGGTTGCTGCGGGTGCTGTCGGTGTTCGGGGCGGAGACGGCGCGCAAGGGCATGACGACGAGTCTACGGCGCGGGTGCGTCGGCGAAGTGGCAGGCCACCAGTTGCGGGCCGACCTGACGCAGCATCGGCGCCTCGCGACCGCAGCGGTCCTCGCCGAGCGGGCAGCGGCCGTGGAAGCGGCAGGCCTGCGGCGGCGGGTCGATCGGGCTGGATACCTCGCCCGACAGCCGGATACGCGGCCCCTGCCCGGGAATCGCCGAGACCAGCGACTGCGTGTATGGATGTTTGGGCGAGTGGAACACCTGCTCCGAGGGCCCGAGTTCGACCAGCTTGCCGAGGTACATCACCGCGACGCGGTCGGTCAGCAGGCGCACGACGTTGAGGTCGTGCGAGACGAACAGCAGCGTCAGGCCGAGCTCGGCGCGCAGCTGCTCGAGCAGCTGCAGCACCACGGCCTGCACCGAGACGTCGAGCGCGGCGGTCGGTTCGTCGAGGATCAGCAGGCGCGGCTTGACGGCCAGCGCGCGGGCGATGCCGACACGCGCCTTCTGGCCACCGGAGAGCTGGTGCGGAAAGCGCGGCAGCAGCGCCGCCGGCAGGCCGACCTGCGCTGCCACCTCGTCGACGCGCGCATCGGCCTCGGCGCGCGACATCGGGCTGAGCAGCGTCAGCGGCTCGCGGATCGCCTCGCGTGCGGTGAAGCGCGGGTTGAGGCTGTCGGTCGGGTCCTGGAAGACCATCTGCACCTCGCTGCGCTGCGGTGCCTTGGCGAAGCGTTTTGCCGGGACGGCGGCGAGGTCCACACCGTCGAAGACGATGCGGCCTTCGGTGGTGTCGAGCAGCCGGGCGATCAGCCGCACCAGCGTGCTCTTGCCGCAGCCGGATTCGCCGACCAGGCCGAGGCTTTCGCCGCTGGCGATCGAGAGATTGAGGTCGTCGACCGCATGCAGCTGCCGCTTGCCGGCGACCGGGAAGCGTTTGTGCAGGCGCTCGAGCACCAGCAGCGGTGCCGTGGAGACCGGTGGCTTGATGTGGGCCGAGGGCGTCAACTCGGTCACCAGCGGGGCGGCGTCAAGCATGGTGGGTCACTCCGCGCGAGCGCGCCGGTGGGCCGAACAGCGGGTGCCAGCAGGCCGCGCTGTGTGGCACCGCCGGTTCGAGTGCCGGGCGCTCGTGGATGCACAGATCGCTGCGCTTCTCGCAGCGCTCGGCGAAGCGGCAGGCCGGCAGGTCGCTGCGGCGCAGGTCGGGCAGGTTGCCCGGCACCGGGTGCAGCGCCTGTGCCGAGCGCGTGCGTTCGTCCGGCGTGGAACTGAGCAGCCGGGCGGTGTACGGATGGCGTGCCTGGGTGAACAGCTCGCGCGCCGGTGCTGCTTCCACCGCATGGCCGGCGTGCATCACGACGATGCGGTCGCAGTAGTCGGCCGCGAGTGCGAGATCGTGGGTGATGAACAGCGTCGCCATCTGCCGCTCGCGCGCCAGCGAGGTAATCAGGTCCATCACCGCGGCCTGCGTGGTCACGTCCAGGCCGGTGGTCGGCTCGTCGGCGATCAGCAGCGACGGCCGGCAGGCCAGCGCCAGCGCGATCATCACGCGCTGGCACATGCCGCCGGACATCTCGAACGGGTAGGCGCTGTGGCGGCGCTCGGGGTCGGAGGTGGCGACTTCGCGCAGCGCCTGCACGGCGCGCTCGCGCAGGCTCTGGCTGAGGTTGGCGCCGCGTGCGGCGGCATGGCGGCGCAGCACGTCCTCGATCTGCGCGCCGACGGGGCGTATCGGGTTGAGCGCTGTGCGCGGGCTCTGGAAGATCATCGAGATCTCGCGGCCGCGCAGATCGGCGAGGGTTCGCTCGTCAGCCTTCAGCAGGTCGAGTCCACCAAACATGGCGGTGCCGCTGGTGACCTTGGCGGCGCGGTCGGAGATGCCGAGCAGGGCGTAGCTCAGCACCGACTTGCCGGAGCCGCTTTCGCCGACGAGGCCGACGATCTCGCCTTTCTGGATGCGCAGGTCGACGCCTTGCAGGGCGTGGACGGTGCCGCTTCTCGTGCGGAATTCGAGGCCGAAGTCTTGGACATCGAGCAGGGGTGTTGCGCTCATGCTTCTTTGCCCTCCGCGAGAGTTGCCAGGCCCAGGCGCGCCCGGGCGGGTAGCGGCGTGCGACGCTCGGCGGTCTGCGCTGCGCGCAGACACCCTCCGATGCTCAGGTGCACGGCCGGGCCGCCCAACTCGCTGCGTTCGCTGCGCTCACTCCGCTCAGACAGCCGGCGGCCAGTCAGTTCACGAAGCGCGCTG
>NZ_CALRZC010000345.1:0-6092 GCF_943372545.1 Variovorax sp. YR752
AGTCGCTGAAGTTGTTTCCAGCGAAGCCTTCGATTATGCACTGTTTTTTCAAACCGCGTCAACTTTCGAAGACTTTCTTCACCACCCACAACCAGCACTCCTGAGAGCACCAGTCGCTTCGAAAACCAGAGGTATTCAGCAGCGAAGCCCACGAGTATATGACAGATTTCGGGCTCTGCAAGGCAAGCCGAAAGAAACTTGAAGGAGGCGCTTCTCGCCTCGCTCACCAACAGCCTCAAACCTCTTTCCTGGTTGTCAGCGCCTCTCCTGGATGACTCCAGACCCTCTCTATATAGAGAGCGCCAAAGAAGTCCTCTCCCCTGGCCGTCAGGCGCCATCATCCGCCCCTCCGATAATCCGTGCCACATGGCACTCATCACACTCCTCAACGCGCAGCTCGCGTTCGGTCACGTCCCGCTGCTGGATCATGCGGACTTCTCTCTTCTCGAATCGGAACGCATCGGCCTGATCGGCCGCAATGGCGCCGGCAAGTCGTCGATGCTCAAGATATTGGGCGGGCTGGAGAAGCCCGACGACGGCACGCTGCAGCTGCAGCAGAACCTGCGCGTCGCCTACGTGGCGCAGGAGCCCGCGCTGGACATGGATGCGGACGTCTTCACCGCCGCCAGCCAGGGCCTGGGCGAAGTCATCGCCATCCGTGACCTGTACCTCTCCGGCGCGGACGGGCTCGACCTGGACGCCCTGCAGTCCAAGATCGAAGCCTATGACGCCTGGAACTGGGAACAGCGCGTCGAAGAGACGCTGCACCGCCTCCACCTCGATCGCAACGCGCGCGTCGGCTCCCTCTCCGGCGGCACGCGCAAGCGGGTCGCCCTGGCCCAGGCCCTGGTGGCCGCGCCCGATGTGCTCTTATTAGATGAGCCCACCAACCACCTGGACCTCGACTCCATCGAGTGGCTCGAACAACTGCTGATCGACTTCAAGGGCAGCGTCGTCACCATCACCCACGACCGCAGCTTTTTGAACCGCGTTGCCACCCGCATCGTGGAGCTCGACCGGGGCAAGCTGGGTTCTTACCCCGGCAACTTCGAGCAGTACCTCCTCCAGAAGGAAGAACAGCTCGCCCAGGAAGCGATCATCAGCGCCAAGGCCGACAAGCTGCTGGCGCAAGAAGAGATCTGGATCCGCAAGGGCGTCGAAGCCCGCCGCACGCGCAGCCAGAGCCGCATCACGCGACTGCAGGAACTGCGCGCCAGCCGCTCCGCGCGCCGCGAGGTGCAGGGCAGCGTCAACATGGACGTGGCCTCGGGCCAGTCCAGCGGCAAGATCGTGGCCGAGCTCACCGAGGCCACCAAGTCCTTCGGCGAGAAGACCGTGATCCGCAACTTCAGCGGCACCATCCTGCGCGGCGACAAGATCGGCCTGCTGGGCCCGAACGGCGCGGGCAAGACGACGCTGCTCAAGCTGATCCTCGGCGAGCTCGAACCCGACAGCGGCAAGATCCGCCGCGGCACCAACCTGCAGGTGGCGTATTTCGACCAGATGCGCGACAAGCTTGACCTCGACGCCACGCTCGAAGACTTCATCAGCCCCGGCAGCGAGTGGATCGAAATCGGCAGCCAGAAGAAGCACGTCAAAAGCTACCTGTCGGACTTCCTGTTCTCGCCCGCGCGCGCCAACTCCCCCGTGCGCTCGCTCAGCGGTGGCGAACGCAACCGCCTGCTGCTGGCGCGCCTGTTCGCGCGCCCGGCCAACGTGCTGGTGCTCGACGAGCCGACCAACGACCTCGACATCGACACGCTCGAACTGCTCGAAGGCCTGCTGCAGGACTACGACGGCACCGTGTTCCTCGTGAGCCATGACCGCACCTTCCTCGACAACGTGGTGACCAGCACGATCGCCTTCGAAGGCGATGGCCGCTGGCGCGAGTACGAGGGCAGCGTGGAAGACTGGCTGATCCAGTCGAAGCGCGCGCGCGAGATCGCCGAGCAGCGCCTCGCGGCGGCACCGCCGGCCCCCGCCGCCGCACCAGCCGCGGCGCCCGCAGCTGCACCCGCTGCCGCCCCCACGGGCGGCCCCCGCAAGAAGCTCTCTTACAAGGAGCAGCGCGAACTCGAAGCCCTGCCCGCGCAGATTGAAGCCCTCGAAACCGAGCAGAAGCGCATCAGCGAAATGCTCGAACTCGACGGCGGCGCCATCTACGCAAGCGACGCCTCGCGCGCGGTCGAACTCAGCGAGCGCCACGCGAAGATCGACGACGAGTTGCTCGCCGCGCTGGAGCGCCAGGAAGAACTCGGCGCCGGGCGCTGAACGACGTCTTCCTGCGCCGGTTGGCCGCCCGTCCCACCCACGGCGGGCGCCAACTCGGCTATACATGCGGCACCGCCTTCCCCGGCTCCCGGAAAGACCCCGCCGCATGCCTTCTTCTTCTTTCCACGCGTTGGTCCGCCGCAGCGCCGCGCTGCTGACCATCCTGGTGCTCGGCGCCTGCGCGCAGCTGCCGAAGGATGTGGACCGCCCCGTCTCGACTGCGCTCGCCTCGCCCGACGGCACGGCGCTGGCCACGCTGCTGAAAGAGCGGCGGCAGGCCGACAAGGCGCGCTTCGACTCGGGCTTCCTCTTGCTGGGCGGCCCGCAGGCCGCCTACGGCAGCCGGCTCGCGCTGATCGAGAGCGCACAGAAAACGCTGGACCTGCAGTACTACGCCATCCATGCCGACGCCAGCACGGGCCGGCTGGTGCGCGGGTTGCAGGCGGCGGCCGAGCGCGGCGTGCGGGTGCGCATCCTGCTGGACGATTTCCACACCGTCGGCCGCGACGCGCTGGTGCTCGGCCTGGCCTTCATCCCGAACATCGAGATGCGCCTGTTCAATCCGCTGGCGGGCTCGCGCGGCACCGGCTTCAACCGCATGCTCAACGCCATCGGCGAGGTCTCGCGCATCCAGCAGCGCATGCACAACAAGCTGTTCCTGGCCGACAACGTGATGGGCGTGACCGGCGGGCGCAACCTGGGCGACGCCTACTTCGGCAATGCCACCAACGGCAACTTCGTTGACGTCGACGTGCTGGCGGCCGGCCCGATCGTGCAGGACCTCTCGCGCAGCTTCGACAGCTACTGGAACAACGAGCGCGCCTACCCCGTGCAGTCGCTGGTCTCGCGCGAGGAGTTCCAGCGCATCCGCGAACGCGCGCGGAGCATCGACAAGGAACTCGGCGACGAAGCCGCCGAAGCCCGCAACCACCCGAAGCCACCCGACGGCGAGCCCCGCCCCGGCGCGGCGCCCACGGCCGAACAGCGCGCCCGCGCCTGGGACGAGAAGCCGCTCGACTTGCGCAGCGCCGCCTTCGTCTGGGCGCCAGCGCTCATGCTGGCCGATGCACCCGGCAAGATCCCCGCCGACCGCGGCCCCGGCGCGACGCGCAACCCCGACCTCGTGGTGAGCCGGCCCGCGCTGCCGTCGCGCAACGCCGCGGCGCTGGCCGACCTGGCGTCCAGCGGCGACACGGTGGTCGAAGGCCTGCTGCACCTGATTGGCCAGGCGCGCACCGACCTGCTGATCATCTCGCCCTACTTCGTGCCCGGCCCCGACATGCAGCAGGCTTTCGCCGCGGCGCACGCGCGCGGCGTGCGCATCCGCGTGCTGACGAATTCACTGGCCTCGAACGACGCACCCATCGCCCACGTGGGCTATGCGCGCCACCGCAAGGCGCTGCTGACCGCGGGCGTCGAACTGTACGAGCTGCGCAGTGAACAGACCGACTTCGGCAATGTGTTCGGCTCCTCGGGCGGCAGCAGCGCGGGCAGCGCCAGTGGCGAATCGCGCGCGATGCTGCACTCCAAGGTGCTGGTGATGGACGGCCGGCTGCTGGTGGTCGGCTCGATGAACCTCGACCTGCGCTCGCAATTGCAGAACACCGAGATCGCGCTGCTGATCCGCAGCAGCGAACTCTCGCGCGTGGCGGCCGAGCAGATCGAACGCGGCATGCGCGAGCGCTCGTGGCATGTCGAACTCGAGAAGGGCACGCTGGTGTGGCACGCGCCCGAAGGCAGCGGCCTGCAGGACACGGACACCGAGCCCGACGCGAGCGCCACGCTGCGCTTCCTGCTGCGGCTGTTCGGGCCGCTGGCGCCGGACCAGTTGCTCTGACGGTCCGGCGAGACCCCGACGGGGTCAGTGCTTGTGCTGGTGCGCACCGCCTGCGGCGGGAGCCGGTGCCGCGACGGCGCCTTCGGGCGCACCGACCGGCAGCTTGAGTTCCAGCGTCGTCTTCGCGCCCTTGGCGTCCTCGAACTTCAGGGTCATGGGCACGGTCGCGCCCTTGGTCATCGCGCCCTTCAGGTCCATCAACATCACGTGGTAGCCGCCGGGCTTGAGCTCGACGGTCTTGCCGGCCGGCAGGTCGAGGCCGCCCGCCAGTTCGCGCATGCGCATGGTGTCGCCTTCCATCTTCATCTCGTGCACCTCGGCCACGCCGGCGGCGGGCGTCGAGATGCCGACCAGCTTCGTGCCGGTGGGCGCGGTGAGCTTCATGAAGGCGCCCGTGCCGCTCTGGCCCGGCACCGACTGGCGCACCCAGGCGTCGCGCACGTCGACCGTGGCCACGCCCTGCGCCACCACGTCGAGCTTGGGCGCGGGTGTCTTCAGGCCGGCCGTGGCGCTGCCCGAGGCCGGCACTTCGGCCCAGTCGACGCTGCCGACGTCGCAGTCCTGGCGCACCTTGAACCACAGCGGGCCCGGCGCGGCGGGCACCTTGCCGCGCAGCACGAACTCGCCGCGCTCGTTGCCGGGCAGCGCGTTCTGCGGCGTCTCGGCCGTCCAGCGCACTTCGCCTTCGGCGCTGCCGGCCTTGGGCGCGTCGAGCTTCCAGCCCTTGCGCGCCTGCGCGTCGGTGAGCACGAAGCCCTTGGGCAGTCGCACCGCGAGGCCGGTGGTGGTCTTGGCGCCCTCGCAGGCGTGGCCGACGCGGAAGGCGGCGTTGTACTCGCTGCCGACGGTGGCGCCGCCCGGGGGCAGGCTCACGTGGGCGCCGGCGGCGCTGGCACCGGCCAGCAGGGCGCAGGCGGCGAGGGTGTGGAAGGTGGGGGTCGAAGGCTTCGTCATGGCGTGTGTCCTTGGAGAGGAAAAGGTGAGGGTCAAAGGTCGAACTTGAGTTCGGCCACGAAGGTGCGTTGCGGGTACGGGTGGAAGGCCCAGTAGGCCCGGTTGTTGAGGTTGTCGATGCCGACGGCGGCGCTCCACTGGCGGTCGATGCGGTAGCGGATGCGCGCATCGACCACGAAGAACTTCGAGAAGCCCATGAAGGCCATGCCGTTCGGATCGCTGTTGTCGAGCGTGCCGTACTGCCGGCCGCTGTAGCGCGCGCCGACGGTGTAGCTCCACTTGGCATCGGGCCGGTAGGTGGCGAGCAGCGAGGCGCGCACCTTGGGCACGCGCGGCTGGTCGCGCCCGACGCTGGCCGGGAAGCCGCTGTTGGCGGTGATCTTCGAATCGGTCAGCGTGAGGCTGCCGCTCAGGTCGAGTCCCTGGATGCCCGCGTCGACCGTGTTCAGCGCCACCTCCAACCCGCGCGTGCGGATGGCGTCGACGTTCTGCACCGTGCTCACGAGGTTGGTGAGCGCCTGGGTGTAGAGCGCGTCTTTCGTGTGCTCGAAGAACAGCGTGGTGCGCAGCACGCCGTCGAGCCCCCAGCGCTTGAGGTCGCGCTCGGCGCTCAGCTCGGCGGTCCACGAACGCTCGGGGCGCAGGTTCGGGTTGGTGTTGACGATGCGGTTGCCCTCGATCGAGCCCTGGTAGAGCTCGCTCACGGTGGGCATGCGCACGGCGCGGCCGGTCGAGGCCTTGAAGAGCCAGTCGGGCGTGGCCTGCCAGGCGAGCGCGGCCTTGGGCGAGACGAAGCTGTTCTTGCGCGGCGCGAAGTCGAGCAGCCGCGCCGCGTTGCCGAGCTGGCCGCCGTACGCCTCCCAGCGCTCGTGGCGCAGGCCCAGCGTGGTCTTCCAGTCTTTGGCGAAGCGCCAGGTGTCCTGCACGTAGAGCGAGCGCAGGCGCGTGTTGCCGTTGAAGGCGGAGAACGGCGACACGGCCGGCCCGCCGATCCAGTCGCGCGTGGTGCCGATGGCGCTGCGCAGTCGTG
>NZ_CALRZC010000346.1:0-5983 GCF_943372545.1 Variovorax sp. YR752
AACGACCGGGGCTACACCGGGCACGAGCACCTGGACGACGTGGGGCTGATCCACATGAACGGGCGGATCTTCGATCCGACGCTCGGGCGCTTCATGCAGACCGACCCCTTCGTGCAGGATCCGGGCAACCTGCAGAACTTCGATCGCTATGCGTACTGCTACAACAGCCCGACCACCTGCACCGATCCCAGTGGGTACTTCCTGAAGTGGCTCGAGCGCAAGATCCGGCGCGAGTGGAAGCGCAGTGAGCTGTTTAGGTCGGTGGTGTCGATCGCGGTCGCCTGGTACCTCGGGCCTGGTGGCGGCCTGGCGAGCATCACATCAAACACCGTGGCCCAATCGGCCATCGCCGGATTCGCTTCGGGCGCCATCTCCTCGGGCAGCCTCGAGGGGGCGCTGCAAGGGGCGTTCACCGCGGGCGCGTTCGCGGGTGTCGGGAACGTGATACAGGGTGGAGAGTTCTTTGCCGGCGGCGGTACGTCTGGGAGTTTGGCCGGTGTCGGAAACAGCAAGCTCGCTGCTGTTGCGCTCCATGGCGTGGTCGGATGTGTGACCAGCGTGGCTGGCGGTGGGAAGTGTGGTCCGGGAGCGCTGAGTGCCGCGTTCTCGAAGGGAGCCGGGCTCAATGGGCTGCAGGCCGAAGGACCGGCAGGCATTCTGACAAGCGCCGTGATTGGGGGGACGGCGTCAGTGCTTGGAGGAGGCAAGTTTGCGAACGGTGCACAAACGGCCGCATTCGGCTACATCTACAACTGGGCTATGCACGTGCACGGAACCATCACGGCGGATGCGCTTAGATCCGAAGGAATCGGAGATAAGGCAGGTGAACTTGCTAAGGCCGTTGCTTTGACCGACATGAATCCGAGTTGGAGTGAATCGCAATCCCCAGCAAATGCGGTTTGGCACGGCATGTGTGCTGGCGGCGACAGTGCGGCGCTTTGTGATCTGAAAAAGCTGGACTACTTGAATGGTCAATGGGAAGCACGTTCACCAGAAGGCTTCGCTCGGCTGGCTCATGCCATTCAAGACTACGAGGCACCAATGCACGGTGGCAAGAGCTACAGTGGGTTCGCCACGAAGACTGAAGCAATGGTTCATGCGCTAAGTGATCTTCGACCTCCGCCGGCAGAGTACGACCGACTGGTGCAACGTACAAAGCAACTGTTCCGTGACTACAACTCCCATTGCAGCGGCTGCTTGAAGTAGTGAACACATGAACTCATACCAGTTCTCCGACTTTCTGATCTCGTCGTCGATTGCATTTGTTGTGGCCTATGTTTCGAAGGGCACTTTGATGCGGATGATCCTGCTGGCAGCGGTCGCACTTGCGATCGAGACACTGCTTGTTCAAGTCATTGTGGTGCATCGGCTGGAGATCTGGTCAACGAGCTACCTGATGTCCGCGCTGTTGGCTCTAGTGGTAGGGGTGGCAGTTGCATTCATCTTGCGGCGGCGCTCGTAGCCCGTTCGTTTGGAAGTGGATTCACTCGTGCATCTTGGCCTGCACGGTTGAGTGAGGTAATGTGATTGAAAAGGCGGAAGTAAAGGGAGCGCACGGATGGGCGTTATCGTCAACTGGCTTTCTTCGTGGCGCTCTATCGATGGCCAGAAGTGCGCGCAACAGGGCGCAGCGATTCGACGTCAAGCCTTCTGCAGATTTAAGTTGCGCAAGACTGGGCTCCGGGCTGGCCGTACAGTCTGTCGTTGGCTGTGCAGTTCCGATGTCCCGGTCTCGGATTGTTGTTTCGCATTGATGTGACGTCTTGAGCTGCGCGTATTGTTGGGCCGACTGCAGCGCCATAGTTCACCTGATCCCGAGAGTCGATGACGACGGATATTCCAGCTGCCCGTTTGGTCCTGCGGCACTCGTGGTCGGCGCCCGCGCTTCTGACAGCGGGCGCACTGTTGACCACTGCAGTCAGCGTCTGGTGGTGGAGCCAGGCGCGACAGGAGAAGCTTGATCTGGTCGATGAGTTGGGGCGTGCGAAGGCAGTCGCTCTTCGAGCAAGCCGAACAACCGCAGAAGCATCGATCTTGTCCACCGACTTCGCGCGGCGGCTGCCGTCAGCGGTGCAGGTCGACCCGGTGGTGTCCGAACTTCAGCGTGCGGCCGCCGCGGCGGGTGTGCTGTTGCGCGAAGTGCAGTTCCACCCGCAAGCTGCCACGCCGGAGCGGCTGGGGCAGACCGAGATGACGATCTCGCTAGAAGGTCGCTACCCGAAGGTGAAGCAGGTGGTAGGCGAACTGCTCGCGCGCTATTCGCACGTGACGCTGCTGCGCTTCTCGGCCAGCAGAGTTGAGGCTGCCGACGATGCCGAGTTCAGCCTGACCCTAACGATCTGGGCCCGCCCTGCGCTCGTATCCTTCTCCGGCGGCGGGCGGGACTGACTGGTGCGGACGAGCCTGGCCTGGGCGCTGGCCGCGACGATCGTCTTGTCGCTGGTGGCGTGGTGGACGCAGGACCGCGCTCCCGCGCTGGTGGCTGCTGTAGCGCCTGCTTTGCAGGGTTCCGAGCAGGGCTTGCCGGGCGGTGGCGTACGCGGCGATGCGGATCGACCTTTCGCACCGCCGTTGCCCACTGAACTGCCAGCCTTCAGCCTCGACGCCGCAACCCGCGACATCCTCGCCAGCCACGAGCCCGCAGCGCCAGCGCCGGTCGCGGTGGCAAGGCCGGTGGCACCCGCGCCCATGGCTTCCGAACCGTCAGCGCCGCAGGCACCGCCGCTGCAACTGCGCTACGCCGGCAGCATGCGCGCGCCCGATGGCCGGCGCATCGTCTACCTGTCGCGCGGCGATGCTTCGTTCGAGGTGGCCGTGGGCGACAGGCTGGACGAAGGCTACTTCGTGGAAACGATCGGCGAAGAGGCCATCTCCTTGGTCTATCCTCCGCTCGGAACCAAGGTGACCGTGGCCATGCCGCCGGCGCCGACGCAGTGAACACGCCGGGCGATGCATAACAGCGATACAGGGCAGGGGGGCGAGAGAAAGCGCGCGTTCGGCGGGTGGCGCATCGCCGTTCTCTTGGCGCTGGCGTTGCTGGCCGGCTGTGCCCAGCAGCGCATTCGTGACTCCGCGCAGGCGCAGCTTCGTGCGGGCGACTACGAGCAGGCGCTTCACGAACTCGACCAGGGACTGAAGGCGTACCCCGACAGCGCGGTGCTGCGCGCCGGCATGGCCGAGGCGCGCAGCGATGCCATGACCCGGCTGGTGGCGGAAGCTTCGCGTGCGCAGGCTGAGGGCCGCTTCGACCTGGCCGAGAAGACGCTGGGCCGCGCCCAGGCGCTGCAGCCGGGCAATGCCAGGGTCGAGACCATGCGCGCCGAGCTGGCCGCCGCGCGCCGCCAGCGCGAGGCCTTGGCGGAGGCCGAGGCGCTGGTGGCCAGGCGGCAGCCCGCGGAAGCACTCGCCGTGGTGGCCGAGGCGTTGAAGGTCAACCCCCGCCAGCCCGATCTGCTGGCCCTGCAGCGCCGGCTGGAGGTGGAGCAGCGCCAGGCGCAGCTGCGCGCCGGGCAGACGGGGCTGGCGGAGAGCCGGCCAATCTCGCTGGACTTTCGCGACACCGCGCTGCGCACGGTGCTCGACGCGGTGACGCGCCACAGCGGCATCAACTTCGTGCTCGACAAGGACGTGCGCGCCGACACGCGCGTCACGATCAACCTGAAGTCGGCCAAGGTGGAAGACGCGATCGATCTCATCGTCGGCACCTACCAGCTCAGCAAGAAGGTGGTGGACAGCCAGACCATCATCGTCTACCCCAACACGCAGGAGAAGCAGCGCGAGTACCAGGAACAGGTGGTGCGCGTGTTCCACCTGGCCAGCGCCGATGCCAAGGGCGCCGCGGCGTTCCTGCGCTCGATGCTGAAGATCCGCGAGCCCTATGTCGACGAGCGCATGAACATGATCGCCGTGCGCGACTCGCAGGAGAACGTGCAGCTCGCCGAACGGCTGATCACGCTGTACGACCTGAGCGAGCCTGAGGTGCTGCTGGAGGTGGAGGTCATCGAGATCCGCACCTCCCGGCTCACCGAGCTGGGCGTGAAGCTGCCCGATTCCTTCTCGCTCACGGTGCTGCCGCCCGCCGGGGACACCGATCTGACGCTGGCCAACATTCGCGGGCTGACGCGAGACCGCATCGGCTTCGCGATCGGTGGCGCCACGGTCAACCTCAAGCGCGAGACAGGTGACTTCAACACCCTGGCGAACCCGCGCATCCGCGTGAAGAACCGCGAGAAGGCGCGTGTGCTGGTGGGCGACAAGGTGCCGGTGGTCTCGGCCACCACGGGCCAGAACGGCTTCGTCAGCGACAGCGTGAACTACCTCGACGTCGGCCTGAAGCTCGACGTGGAGCCCACGGTGTCGGTCGACGACGAAGTATCCATCCGCATCGGGCTGGAGGTGAGTGCGCTGGGCAGTGCGATCAAGACCAACTCGGGCACACTGGCCTACCAGATCGGCACGCGCAATGCGTCCACGCTGCTGCGGCTGCGCGATGGCGAGACGCAGTTGCTGGCCGGATTGATCAGCTCGTCGGAGCGCAGCGATGCCAGCCGCGTGCCCGGCATCGGCGACCTGCCGGTGATGGGGCGGCTGTTCTCGAACACGCGCGACGACAACTCGCGCACGGAGCTGGTGCTTTCGATCACGCCGCGCATCCTGCGCAATGTGCGCAAGCTCGACCCGAGCGAGGCCGAGCTGTGGGTAGGCACCGAGATGGCGCCGAAGCTGCGGCCGGTGGGCGGGCTGCGCGCCCAGCCAGCCGAGGAGGCCGCCACTCGGGGCGAGGGCGCGGCCGCGGGTGACGCGCGCGCTGCCGAACGCAGCCCGGGAGGCCGGCCGTTGCCGCCGGCGGCACCGTCGTGGCAGTGGAGTGGGCCGGGCGAAGTGAAGGTGGGCGAAACCTTCGACGTGGCTGTACTCGCTTCCACGGGCGTGCCGCTGCGCGGCTCCCCGCTGCAGTTGAGCTACCCGCGGGACCGGCTCGAACTGCTCGTCATCGAGGAGGGCGACTTCTTCACCCAGGGCGGCACGGCCACGAGCTTCACCAAGGCGATCGACCCGGCCTCGGGCGTCGTGCAGATCGGCGTGTTGCGCAACACGGCCACCGGCGCGGTCGGCCAGGGC
Source organism: Variovorax sp. YR752 (assembly GCF_943372545.1). Taxonomy (NCBI): domain Bacteria; kingdom Pseudomonadati; phylum Pseudomonadota; class Betaproteobacteria; order Burkholderiales; family Comamonadaceae; genus Variovorax; species Variovorax sp. YR752. Next base: position 5,122 of record NZ_CALRZC010000346.1, read on the forward strand.
CGGGTGGTGGGCCTGCGGTTCAAGGCGCTGAGCGCGGGCAGGGCGGTGGTGACGCTGGTGGATGCCTCGCCGGTGGGGCTGGGTGGCCCGATCGAGAAGCCGAGAGCGCTGCCTTCGCTGCAGCTGGACGTGCGCTGAGAGGCGGTGCCGGCCATGTTGCGCGAACGCGGTTTCACGGTCATCGAGCTGCTCGTGGTCATGGCGGTGATGGCGATCCTGGCCATGGCTTCGTTCCCGCTGGCCGAATTGCACGTGCAGCGCGAACGCGAGGCGGAACTCAAGCGGGCGCTCTGGGAGATCCGCGATGCCATCGATGCCTACAAGCGCGCGGCCGATGCGGGCGAGATCTCCAAGCCGGCAGGCGGTAGCGGCTATCCGCGCACGCTGGAGTCGCTGGTTGCGGGCGAAGCCAGCATCAAGGATTCCACCCGGCGCCTGTACTTCCTGCGCCGCGTACCGCGCGATCCGTTTGCCGACCCGGCGCTGCCGCCCGAGCGCACCTGGGGGCTGCGCAGCTACCAATCGCCGCCCGAACGACCGCGCGCGGGAGAAGACGTCTACGACGTCTATTCGCTCGCCGAGGGGCAGGGCTTGAGCGGCGTGCCGCTGCGGGAGTGGTGATGAGGTTTCGCCGCACCGACTCCGGCTTCACCATCATCGAGCTGCTGGTGGTGATGGCGGCGCTCGGGCTGCTGCTGGCCATCGTGGCGCCGCGCTACGTGAACCATGTCGATCAGGCACGGGAGGCGGTGCTGAGGCAGAACCTCGCCGGGCTGCGTGATGCCATCGACAAGTTCTATGCGGACCGTGCGCGCTATCCGGCCGATCTTCAGGAACTGGTGACCGAGCGCTACCTGCGGCA
>NZ_CALRZC010000347.1:0-5970 GCF_943372545.1 Variovorax sp. YR752
GGGGGGCCCCTTTTTCATTGTTGATCCAGCCCCTGGTCGGGACGGCGGCGCCTTCGTACGATCGCAGTCACGATGAACAACGCCACCACTCCCGCGGCCAGCCTGATGGCCCAGCTGCGCGCCGAACTGATGGCGCACGTGCCGTTCGCGCAGATGAAGCCGGCCGAGGTCGAGCGCTTCATCGGCTCGGCGCAGCAGGTCTACTTCGCGCCCGACGAGACGCTGTTGTCGCCCGAGTCCGGCGTGGCCACCCACCTGCTCTACCTGCGCCAGGGCAGCGTCACCGGCCGGCGCGGCCTGGCGGACGCGGCGGGCGGCTTCCAGTACGAGCCGGGCGACCTGTTCCCGGTCGGCGCGGTGCTCGGCGAGCGCGCCGTCACCGCCACCTACCAGGCCCACGAAGACTGCTTCTGCCTGCTCGTGCCGGCGGCCGTGGTGCGGGAACTCGCTGCCGGCAGCGCGCCGTTCGCCGACTTCCTCAACCGGCGCGTCGGCCAGTACCTGGAACTGTCGCGCCGCGCGCTGCAGGCGAGCTTCGCCTCGCAGACGCTGGCCGAGCAGTCGCTGGAGGCGACGCTGGGCTCGCTGATGCGCCGCGCGCCGGTCTGCGTGGCGCCGGCGACGCCGCTGGCGCAGGCGCTGGCGACGATGCACGAGCGCCGCATCGGCTCGGTGCTGGTGGCAGACGAGGCCGGCCGGCCGCTGGGCATCCTGACGCGCCACGACATCCTCGGCCGCGTCACGCTGCCGCAACGGCCGCTGGGCACGCCGATCGAGGCCGTGATGACGACGCCGCTGCGCACGCTCAGCGTGAGCCATACCGCGCAGGACGCGGCGCTGCTGATGTCGCAGCACGGCATCCGCCACGTGCCGGTCACCGAGGGCGAGCGTGCCGTCGGCATCGTCTCCGAGCGCGACCTGTTCGCGCTGCAGCGGCTGTCGCTCAAGCAGGTCAGCACCACGCTGCGCGCCGCGCCCGACCTCGAGACGCTGCGCCAGGGCGCGGACGACATCCGCCGCTTCGCGCGCAACCTGCTCGGCCAGGGCGTGCGCGCGCGCCAGCTCACCGAGCTGATCAGCCACCTCAACGACGTGCTGACCGAGCGGCTGGTCGGGCTCGTCGCCGGGCGCCGCGGCCTCGACCTGGGCCGCGCCTGCTGGCTCGCCTTCGGCTCCGAGGGCCGCGGCGAGCAGACCATCGCCACCGACCAGGACAACGGCCTGGTGTTCGAGAGCGACGACCCGCAGCGCGATCGGGCGATGTGGCTGGAGTTCGCGCGCGAGGTCAACGAGGGGCTGGACGCCTGCGGCTACCCGCTGTGCAAGGGCAATGTGATGGCCTCCAATCCGGAGTGCTGCCTGACGCCGGCGGAGTGGGCGCAGCGCTTCGAGCAGTGGATGGCGCACGGCGCCCCCGAGGACCTGCTCAAGGCCAGCATCTACTTCGACCTGCGGCCGCTGGCTGGCCACGCCGCACTGGCCGCGCCGCTGCGCGAGTTGATTGCCACGCAGGCGCAGGAGCTTCCGCGCTTCATGAAGCAGCTCGCGCTCAACGCGCTGGCACACGGTGCGCCGCTGAACTGGCGCGGCGCGATCGACACCCGCACGCAGGGCGGCCGCGAGGTGATCGACCTGAAGCTGCAGGGCACGGCGATCTTCGTCGACGTGGCTCGGCTGTACGCGCTGGCCCACGGCGCGCTCGCCACCGGCACGCGGGCGCGGCTGGAGTCCGCGGCGCTGGCGCTGGGCGCCGGTGCGCAGGAGGGCGACACCTGGGCCGCCGCCTTCGAGTTCCTGCAACTGCTGCGCCTGCAGGTGCAGCTCGACCCGGGTTGCCCGGCCGCGGTGGCCGGGCAGCCGAACTTCGTCGACGTCGGCGCGCTCAACGACATCGACCGCCGCATGCTGCGCGAGAGCCTGCGCATTGCCCGCACGCTGCAGCAGCGGCTCGAACTGGACTACCGCAGATGAGGCCCTGGTGGCGCCGCACGGTGGCGGCCGACGATTCGCGCTGGGTGATGCTGGACGTCGAGTCCAGCGGCCTCGACCCGAAGCGTGACCGCCTGCTCGCCATCGCCGCGATCGCCTTGAAGCGCGATGGCGGCGCGCCGCGGCTGGCGCTCGGCGACAGCTTCGAGGTGGTGATCCGCCAGCCCGACGCGCCGGTGGACAAGGCCAACATCCTGGTGCACGGCATCGGCGTCGGCGCCCAGCGCGGCGGCGTCGAGCCGGCGCAGGCGCTCACCGCCTTCGAGCGCTGGGTGGGGCGTTCGCCGCTGCTGGGCTTCCACGTCGCCTTCGACGAGGCGCTGATCCAGCGTGCGATGCGCGCCGTGCTCGGGCACGAGCTGGCCAATCCGTGGATCGACCTCGCCGACGTGGCGCGGGTGGTGCGTCCCGACGTGGCCGGGCGTTCGCTCGACGAATGGATGGAGGTGCTCGACGTGCGCTGCGCGGTGCGTCACCAGGCGGCGGCGGACACGCTGGCGACCGCCGAAGTGCTGCTCAAGCTGTGGCCGCAGGTGCTGGCGCAGCGGCAGGGCGACGACTGGCAGGCGCTGTCCCGGCTGGCGGCTCAGCGCCGCTGGCTGCCGCGCTGAGCCGGCACGGCCGCCCGGGCGACCTACTGCCCGATCAGGAACTTGGCCGCGAACTGCGTGGCGGCGCCGCCGCCGCGGGCGTTGGCGATGTAGGCCACGGCCCGCTCGAGGGCGGCACGCAGCTGCAACTCGTCGGTGGCGCGTTCGATCTTCAGCGCGAGCATCTCGGCCTCGGGGCCGAGCAGATCGTTGATGGCGCGCACGGCATCGCGGCGCGTCGACTCGAACTCCACGACCGCCATCGCCGGCGAGGGCGCCGACGCCGGGCCGGGGATGGAGGCCGGGCCTTCGTCCTTCGGCGACGAGCGCGAGGAGGACGTGGCGACGACCTCGATCAGGCCCTGCTCGAGCAGCGCCTGCAAGGTCTCTTCCGCTTGCTGGACCAGCTTGCCCAGTTCGGCATCGGTCCGCTTGCCGTCGACCAGGATCAGCGTCGAGCGGGCGCGGGGCGTGAGTCGGCGGGCACGCGTCTCGATCTCGTGCTGACCGTCGGCGGTTTTGGTGTAAGTCGTGGCCATGGGCAGCGCGATGGTACATAAAACTGACCGTGAACTGACGCTGCACGTGGGCACCTGATCACGGTTCGGGTCAGCGTGATGCGCATCACAAGGTGATGAGCCGGCGGTGGCCTGTGAACTACTTCCTCAAAGGGCGATGTGCCACTCGTGGCCGCACTTGCGGCAGCGCACCCGCACGCGCCCGTCCTCGCCGGCCTCGCCGAGCAGGTCCCAGCGGGCGTAGGTGCCGCATTGCTCGCAGTCAGCCTGGTTGGCGACGAACTCCGCGTGGCTGAGCAGGTACAGGTAGCGGCGCAGCGCGAGCACGCCGATCACGGCGCTGGCCAGCGCGGCGGCCACGATCTGAAGCTGGTCGAGCAGCGGGGCCGATTTCGTGTAGGCCTCGGCCGAACCCAGCAGGCCGAGGCTGGCCAGCAGCAGCAGCACGAGGTTGGCATGGCTTTGCAGCAGTTCCCGCTCGTACCACTTGCGGAAGCCGATGCGCCGGATCGTCTTGACTGCACTCATCGGCGCCTCCCACTGCCAAACGCCGAGGTCATCTTCTCACGATGGCGCGGCGCGCGCCGGCGCCCTCAGGCCAGGAAGGTCTCCAGCCGCTGGGCCAGTGCCTCGGGCTGGTCGTGGTGCAGCATGTGCCCGGCCGGCGACAACAGGTGGCGCTCGACCCGCGCCACCGTGGCCAGCCGCGCCTCGAACTCGCTGCGCGGGTAGCGATGGCCCCACCACTTCTCGGCGTCGGTGCGGTCGCCTTCCACCCACAGCAGCGGCGCGGCAATCTGCTTCCAGCAGGCCAGCACCTCGTCGACGCGGTACAGCAGCGGGTTGACGCGCTTGTGCGCCGGGTCGGCCAGGATCTGCCAGCGGCCGTCCCTCCCCTGGCGCGACCAGTGCGGCGCCAGCCAGGCAGCCTTGTCCTCGGCCAGCAGCGGGTTGGTCTTGCGCAGCCGCTGCGCCACCTCGGCCAGGCTGTCGTAGGGGCGCAGCTGCGCCGGCTCCCTCAGCTCGTCGAGCCACTGCCGGTAGCGCCTGGGTGCCTGTTCGGGCACGGTGGCCGGCATGCCGAAGCCCTCCAGGTTGACCAGCCGGCGAATCCGCTCGGGGCGGATGCCGGCATAGAGCATCACCACGTTGCCGCCCATGCTGTGGCCGAGCAGGTCGACCGGCTGCCCGGCCAGGCCGAGCTCCGGGTGATCGAGCAGGGCATCGAGGTCGCCGAGGTAGTCGGCGAACCAGTAGCTGTCGCTGCCGCCGTTGTCGCTGAGGCCGAAGCCGCGCCAGTCGGCGGCGATCACGTAGCGGTCCGTCGCCAGCGCATCGACCATGAACTGGAACGAGGCGGCCACGTCCATCCAGCCGTGCATCAGCAGCAGCGGCGGCCGTTCGGGCGTGACCCGCGAGGCGTCGCCCCAGGCGAGCAGGTGGTAGCGCAGGCCGCGCACGGTGACGAACAGGCTGCGTGCGGCGCGGCGTGCGGTGTAGACGGGATCGGTCATGGCGTTGCACTGTAGGCCGGTTCGTGGCCGCCTGCTGTCGGCGGCGCGACAGCCGCGGCTGAGACAATCCGCCCATGAGCACCACCCCCGACTTCACCCTGCGCGCCGCCGAGCTGCGCGACGTCGACGCCATCGTCGGCCTGATCCGCGAGCTCGCCGAGTTCGAGAAGCTGACCCACCTGCTGCAGGTGACACCGCAGACGCTGCGCCCGCACCTGTTCGGCGACAAGCCGGTGGTCGAGGCGCTGGTGGCCGAGGTGGACCGTCGCGTGGTCGCCTTCGCGCTGTTCTTCACCAACTTCTCGACCTTCCTGGCCAAGCCTGGCCTGTACCTCGAGGACCTGTACGTGCAGCCGGCGCAGCGCGGCAGCGGCATCGGGCAGGCGCTGCTGTCGCGGCTGGGCGCGATCGCGGTGGAGCGCGGCTACGGCCGCTTCGAGTGGAGCGTGCTCGACTGGAATGAGAACGCGATCCGCTTCTACGAGAAGATGGGCGCCACGGTGATGCCCGACTGGCGCATCTGCCGCATCAGCGGCGATGCGCTCAAGCGCTTCGGTGCTTGACCCGATGCGTCGCGCACGGCCGCGCGCCTAAGCTCGCGGGCATGGATTCCGCCGCCCACCAGGTCGATCACCACGCTGCCCTGCACGCCGGCTTCCGCTGGCACGTCCCCGCCTTCTTCAACATCGCCGAGGTCTGCAGCGCGCGCTGGGCGCGCGACACGCCGGCCACGCTGGCGATCCGCTACGAGCACGAGGACGGCCGCGCCGCGCAGTTCACCTATGCCGACCTGCAGGCCAACGCCGACCGGCTGTCGAATGCGCTGCAGCGCCTGGGCGTGCGGCGCGGCGACCGCGTCGCCATCGTCATGCCGCAGCGCTTCGAGACGGCGGTGGCCAACATCGCCGTGCTCCAGCTCGGCGCGGTGGCGATGCCGCTGTCGATGCTGTTCGGGCCCGATGCGCTGGCCTACCGGCTGCAGCACAGCGAGGCGGTGGCGGCGATCGTCGACGAAAGCGCGATCGCCAACCTGCTCGCCGCGCGGCCGCAGTGCCCGACAGTGCGCCGCGTGATCGCCGTGGGCGACGCGGCCGGGCAGGGCGACGTCGACTGGGATGCTGCGCTCGCCGCCGAGCGTGCCGAGTTCACGGCAGTGCGGACGAAGGCCGACGAGGCCGCCGTGCTGATCTACACCAGCGGCACCACCGGCCCGCCCAAGGGCGCGCTGATCCCGCACCGCGCGCTGATCGGCAACCTCACCGGCTTCGTCTGCAGCCAGAACTGGTTTCCCGACGTGTCAGGCCCCCTTCCCACGGGGAAGGGGGAGCGGGGGAAGGGGGGCGTGAATGCAGGGCGGCG
>NZ_CALRZC010000348.1:0-5852 GCF_943372545.1 Variovorax sp. YR752
CACGCCGGAGGCCGCGCTCGGCCAGCATGCCCACCACGCGCTCGGCCTGGCCGAGCGTGCGCACGAAGGGCACCATGATCTCGACGTTGCTCAGGCCCATGTCGGTGCGAACCCGCTTGAGCGCCTCGCACTCCATTGCGAAGGCCTCGCCGAACTCGGGGCTGACGTAGCGCGACGCGCCGCGGAAGCCGAGCATCGGGTTCTCTTCCTCGGGCTCGTAGCGCGAGCCGCCGATCAGCTTCTTGTACTCGTTGCTCTTGAAGTCCGACAGCCGCACGATCACCGGCTTGGGCCAGAAGGCCGCCGCGATGGTGGCGATGCCCTCGGTGAGCTTGTCGACGTAGAAGGCGCGCGGGCTGGCGTGGCCGCGGGCCACCGACTCGACCGCCTTCTTCAGGTCGGCATCGACGTTCGGATAGTCGAGGATGGCCTTCGGGTGCACGCCGATGTTGTTGTTGATGATGAACTCGAGCCGCGCCAGGCCGACGCCCGAGTTCGGCATCTGCGCGAAGTCGAAGGCCAGCTGCGGGTTGCCCACGTTCATCATGATCTTCACCGGGCAGTACGGCAGCTCGCCGCGCTGCACGTCGCTGACCTCGGTCTCGAGCAGGCCGTCGTAGATGTGGCCGGTGTCGCCCTCGGAGCAGACCACCGTTACCAGCGCGCCGTCCTTCAGCGTCTCGGTGGCGTCGCCGCAGCCGACCACCGCCGGGATGCCCAGCTCGCGCGCGATGATCGCCGCGTGGCAGGTGCGGCCGCCGCGGTTGGTGACGATCGCGCTGGCGCGCTTCATCACCGGCTCCCAGTTCGGGTCGGTCATGTCGGTGACCAGCACGTCGCCGCTCTGCACCTGGTCCATGTCGGCCAGGCTGTGCACGATGCGCACCGGGCCGGTGCCGATCTTCTGGCCGATCGCGCGGCCCTCGGCCAGCACGGTGCCGGTTCCCTTCAGCTTGTAGCGCTGCTCGGCCTTGCCCTGGGCCTGGCTCTTCACCGTCTCCGGCCGCGCCTGCAGGATGTAGAGCTTGCCGTCGCCGCCGTCGCGGCCCCACTCGATGTCCATCGGGCGGCCGTAGTGCTGCTCGATGATCAGCGCGTACTTCGCCAGTTCGGTGACGTCGGCGTCGCTGAGCGAATAGCGGTTGCGCTGCTCGGGCGCGGTGTCCACCGTGCGCACCAGCTTGCCGCTCTTGGCCTTCTCCTCGGGCGAGGCGAACTCCATCTTGATCAGCTTGGAGCCGAGGTTGCGGCGGATGATCGCCAGCTTGCCGGACTTCAGCGCCGGCTTGTGCACGTAGAACTCGTCCGGGTTCACCGCGCCCTGCACCACCGTCTCGCCCAGGCCGTAGCTGGAGGTGATGAAGACCACGTCCTCGAAACCGCTCTCGGTGTCGATGGTGAACATCACGCCGGCGGCGCCGAGGTCGGAGCGCACCATGCGCTGCACGCCCGCGGACAGCGCCACGTCGCCGTGGGCGAAGCCCTTGTGCACGCGGTAGCTGATGGCTCGATCGTTGTAGAGGCTGGCGAACACCTCCTTCATCTTCGCCAGCACCTCGTCGATGCCGACGACGTTGAGGAAGGTCTCCTGCTGGCCGGCGAAGGAGGCGTCGGGCAGGTCTTCCGCCGTGGCCGACGAGCGCACCGCGAACGACGCGCCGGGATTGCCCGCCGTCAGCCGGGTGAATTCGGCACGGATCGCTGCTTCCAGCGTCGGCGGGAACGGGGTGGACTCGATCCAGTGGCGGATCTGCGCGCCGGCTTCGGCCAGTGCGCGCACGTCGTCGGTGTTCAGCGTGGCCAGGCGGTCGGCAATGCGCTTGGCGAGCCCTTCATGCCGCAGGAACTCGCGGAAGGCGTGGGCTGTCGTCGCGAAGCCGCCGGGCACCCGCACGCCCGAGGCCGCCAGCTGGCTGATCATCTCGCCGAGGGAGGCGTTCTTGCCGCCCACCGACTCGACGTCGGCCATCCTCAGTTGTTCGAACGGGACGACCAGGGCGGTCGCCAGTGCAGGGTTGGACATGGGAAAACTCCGTGATGTTGAGAAACCGGTGTTTCCCACCCCCTCCTGCGGCGGCCCGAGCCAGGCTCCAGGGCGGCGGCAGGCCCAGACGCAGGCTCGCCGCACTGTTCGAGTGCTTGTGGGCGGCGGGCGGCGTTCATCGGGCGGCGAGGTGGAAGTCTGGTGGCGATTCTAAGGTTTGTACCTATCATCCGGGCCGTCATCCCCCACGGACCGAGGCCGCGCCGCCATGCCCAACCGCACCGTCTTCTTCGTCTCCGACGGCACCGGCATCACCGCCGAGACCTTCGGCAACTCGATCCTGGCGCAGTTCGCCGGCAAGCCGCGCCACGTGCGCCGGCCCTTCATCGACACGCCCGACAAGGCGCATCAGGTGGTGCGCGAAGTCAACCACACCGCCGACGCCGAAGGCCACCGGCCGGTCGTCTTCATCACCCTGGTCAACACCGAGATCCTGGAGATCCTCAAACAGTCGCGCGGCCTGGTGCTGGACATGTTCAACACCTTCATCGAGCCGCTGGAGGCCGAGTTCGGCGTCAAGTCCAACCACCGCATCGGCCGCTTCTCCGACGTCTCGAAAAGCCAGGAATACACCGACCGCATCGAGGCGATCAACTTCTCGCTGGCCCACGACGACGGCCAGTCGGCCAAGAACCTGGCCGAGGCCGACGTGATCCTGGTCGGCGTCAGCCGCAGCGGCAAGACGCCGACCTCGCTGTACCTGGCGATGCAGCACGGCATCAAGGCGGCGAACTACCCGCTGATCCCGGAGGACTTCGACCGCGGCCAGATTCCCTCGACGCTGGCGCCGTTCAAGAAGAAGTGCTTCGGGCTGACCATCGACCCGGAGCGGCTCAGCCAGATCCGCAACGAGCGGCGCCCGGGCAGCAAGTACGCCTCGATCGAGAACTGCCGCGTCGAGGTGCGCGAGGCCGAGGCGATGATGCGCCGCGAGGGCATCGCGTGGCTGTCATCGACCCACAAGTCGATCGAGGAGATCGCTACGACGATCCTGCGCGACCTGCGCCCGGATCGGCTGATGTACTGAGAGCCGCTCAGGCGCTGCGCTGGCGCGCCGACTCGTAGAGACACACCGCCGCCGCCGCGGCCACGTTGAGCGACTCCTCGCCGCCCGGCTGCGGGATGCGCAGCGCCATCGTGCAGCGCCCCGCCAGCGCGGCCGCCACGCCCTGCCCCTCGTTCCCCAGCACCCAGGCGCAGGGCCAGGGCAGGTCGACCTCGTGCAGCGCACGCTCGGCGTGCGAACTGGTGGCCAGCAGCGGCAGGCGCAGGGTGTCGAGCGCTTCGGCATCGACACCTTCGACCAGGCGCAGCGCGAAGTGCGCCCCCATGCCGGCGCGCAACACCTTGGGCGACCACAGCGCCGCCGTCCCCTTCAGCGCAACCACCTGGGCAAACCCGAAGGCCGAGGCGCTGCGCAGGATGGCGCCGACGTTGCCGGCGTCCTGCAGCCGGTCGAGCACGACGGAGGGCGCGTCCGGCGTCAACGCCGGCGCCGTCGGCGTAGCCACGACAAAGCCGATCGACGGCGGCGATTCGAGGCTGGACAGGCCCGCCATCAGCTCGGCTGGCACGATCGCGACCGCCGCCGCGCGCGACGCGAGGTCGCGCAGCGGCGGCCGCGTCCAGCCTTCGCTGGTGACGACGGCCTGCAGCGCCCGCCCGCCGCGCTGCACGAAGGCGGCGCAGAGATGGTCACCCTCCAGCCACACTTCGCCGAGCCTGCGGTAGGCACCCGGGTCGGCGACGAGCTTGCGCACGCGCACCAGCAGCGGGTTGTCGCGCGAGCTGATGGGGCGCGGTTCTGCCATGGCTCAGCGCGGCAGAACGTCGCGCACCGGGCCGAACGAGCGGCGGTGCTCCGGGCAGGCGCCGTGCGCGCGCAGCGCCGCCAGGTGCTCCGGCGTCGGGTAGCCCTTGTGGCCGTCGAAGCCGTACTGCGGATGCTGCTCGTGCAGCGCGAGACAGAGCCGGTCGCGGTGCACCTTGGCCAGGATGGACGCGGCCGAGATTGCCTTCACCTTGGCGTCACCCTTGATGATCGCCTCCGCCGGCACCTTCAGCACCGGGATGCGGTTGCCGTCGACCAGCACCTTGGCCGGCTTCAGCCGCAGGCCCTCGACCGCACGGCGCATCGCCAGCATCGTCGCCTGCAGGATGTTGATCTGGTCGATCTCGGCGGCGCTGGCCTCGGCGATGCAGCAGCACAGCGCCTTGGCACGGATCTCGTCGAACAGCTTCTCTCGCCGCATCGGCGTCAGCACCTTCGAGTCGGCCAGGCCCTTGATCGGCTGCAGGTCGTCGAGGATGACCGCCGCCGCCACCACCGGCCCGGCCAGCGGGCCGCGGCCGGCCTCGTCGACACCCGCCACCAGGCCGGGCACGTCGAAGCGCAGGCCGAGCTGCTCAGCGCGCAAGAATTTCCGCGATCGCATCGGTGGCGGCGCGTGCGGTGTCGCGCCTGAGTTCGAGGTGCAGCGTTTGGAAGCGCTGCTGCAGATCGGCGCAGCGCTGCGGATCGTCCAGCCAGGCCAGTGTGGCGTGCGCCAGGCGCTCCGGCGTCGCCTCGCCCTGGATCAGCTCCGGCACGGCGAAGTCGCGCAGCAGGATGTTGGGCAGGCCCACCCAGGGCTGGTACTTCATGCGCTTCATCATCTGCCAGGACAGCGCGTGCATCGCGTAGGTGATCACCATCGGCCGCTTGAACAGCGCCGCCTCCAGCGTGGCGGTGCCGCTGGCGATCAGCGTCACGTCGCAGGCGGCCAGCGCCTCGTGCGAGCGGCCGTCGAGCAGTTCGACGCTGACACGCTCGGCATGCAGCTTGCGCAAGGGCTCGACGAGGTGGCGCAGCCCCGGCACCACCGGCAGGATGAAGCGCAGGCCGGGGCGGATGCGATTCATCTCGGCAGCCGCCTCGAACAGGCGCGGCGCGATGTACTGGATCTCCGAACGCCGGCTGCCCGGCAGCAGCGCGACGACCGGCTCGTCGGCGGCAATGCCGAGCGCGGTGCGCGACGCTGCCCGCGGCACCTCCAGCGGGATCGTATCGGCCAGCGGGTGGCCGACGTAGCGCGCATCGATGCCCTGCTTCGCGTAGATCTCCGGCTCGAAGGGGAAGATGCACAGCACCGTGTCGACCGCCTTGCGGATCTTCTCGATGCGCTTGCCGCGCCAGGCCCAGATCGACGGGCTGACGAAGTGCACAGTGCGGATGCCGCCGGCCTTCAGCCGCGTTTCCAGGTCGAGGTTGAAGTCGGGCGCATCGACGCCGATGAACATGTCCGGCTTCGCCTGCAGCACGCGCTCGGCGAGCTGATTGCGGATGCCGACCAGCTCGCGGTAGTGGCTCAGCACCTCGACATAGCCGCGCACCGCCAGCTTGTCGTGCGGCCACCAGGCCTCGAAGCCGTGGGCGGCCATCTTCGGCCCGCCGATGCCCTGCGCGACCAGCCCTGGCCAGCGCGCACGCAGGCCACCGAGCAGCAGGCCGGCGAGCAGATCGCCCGAGGCCTCGCCCGCCACCATCGCGAAGCGCGGTGCAGCCGCGTCCATCGGGCCGGAGGGCTGCCGTCAGCGCGCGATGCCGCGCGTGGCGTTGGCCAGGAAGGTGCTCATCAGCGCGACGTCGCCGGCAGCCGCGGGCTGCTCGCCGGCCAGCGCCTCGATGCCCGCCTTGGCCTGCTCGAGCGTGCGGCCTTCGCGGTAGAGCAGCTTGTGCATCTGCTTGACGGCGGCAATGCGCGGCGCGTCGAAGCCGCGCCGGCGCAGTCCCTCGATGTTGAAGCCGCGCACGGCGAGCGGATTGCCG
>NZ_CALRZC010000349.1:0-5839 GCF_943372545.1 Variovorax sp. YR752
GTCGGCGAGGACGAGGCCGACCTGAAGCAGGGCCTGATCTCGATCGGCTCGCCGATCGCACGCGCGCTGATCGGCAAGAGCAGCGGTGACGTCGCCGAGGTGCAGGCGCCGGGCGGCACCCGCCACTACGAGATCGTCGACGTCCGCTACCTCTGATGGACGCTCGCTTCGGGCGTGCGATGGCGGTGGTGGCCGGCCTGTGGGCCGGCGTGCTGCTGGCCATCGCGCTGATCGGCGCGCCGGCCGGCTTCGCGGTGCTGGCCGAACGCGCCGACGCCGGCCGCGTCGCCGGCCACATGTTCGTGCGCGAGGCCTACCTGAGCCTGGGGCTGGCCGTGGTGCTGTTCATCCTCGAGCGGGGCCGGGCCCGGCGCGCTGCCGACGAGGGGCAGGGTTCGGCGCTCAGCACCGAGTTGTTGCTGCTCGCCGGCGTGCTGTTCTGCACCGTCGCCGGCTACTTCGCGCTGCAGCCGATGATGGCGGCGGCGCGGGCCGGGCAGGGCACCTTGTCGTTCGGCGCCTTGCACGCCATCTCGACGGTGTTCTACGGCCTGAAGACCTCGCTTGTGTTGGTGCTGGCCTGGCGGCTCAGTCGACCACGCGCTTCTTGATGCTGGTGACGCGCTTCTTGGCGCGCTTGAGTTCTCCGCCCGCGGCCAGCCGCTGGTTGCCCAGCACCTTGACCTTCTTGATCTGCGGCCGGTGGTTGCCGCTGCGCGAGAACTTCAGCACCTTGACCACCTTCGGGCCGGGCATGCGGTCTTCGCGCTCGGCCTTCTCCTTCGGCGGAATCGGGCGCCACAGCACCAGCAGCTTGCCGATGTGCTGGATCGGCGCGGCGTTGAGGGAGTCGGCGAGTGTGGCAAGGATCTCCTCGCGGGTCTCGCGCTCGTCGGAGAACACCCGCACCTTGATGAGGCCGTGGGCGTTGAGCGCCGCATCGATCTCCTTGCGCACGGCGGGCGTGAGGCCGTCGCCTCCGATCAGCACGACCGGATCGAGGTGATGGGCATCGGCGCGTTTGTCCTTGCGCTGGGCAGGCGTGAGTTGAATGGCAGGCATGGCCCTATTATCCCCGCGACATGAGAGTCCAGACGTTATGAAGACGGGCAGCAAGAAGCTCAACAAGGCGTGGCTGCACGACCACATCAACGATCCCTACGTGAAGATGGCGCAGCGCGAGGGCTACCGCGCCCGCGCCGCCTACAAGCTCAAGGAGATCGATGAGGCGCTGCACCTGATCAGGCCGGGGCAGCTGGTCGTCGATCTCGGCGCCACGCCCGGCGCCTGGAGCCAGTACCTGCGGCGCAAGTTCGCACCCAAGGATGCCGGCACGGGCGGCGCAGCGGTGGGCGAACTCAACGGCACGATCATCGCGCTCGACGTCCTCGGCTTCGAGCCGATCGAAGGTGTGCGCTTCATCCAGGGCGATTTCCGCGAGGATGCCGTGCTGGCCGAGCTCGACGCGGCGGTCGGCGGGCGGCCCGTCGACGTGGTGGTGTCGGACATGGCGCCCAACCTCTCGGGCATCGAGAGTTCAGATTCGGCGCGCATTGCCCACCTGGTCGAACTGGCCGTGGATTTCGGCTTGCGCCACCTCAAGCCCGACGGCGCCCTGGTCTGCAAGGTCTTCCACGGCAGCGGCTACAGTCAGCTCGTCGAGCTGTTCAAGGACAGCTTCCGGGTGGTCAAGCCGATCAAGCCCAAGGCCTCGCGCGACAAGTCGGCGGAAACCTTTCTGGTCGGCATTGGTCTCAAGGCCAGTCGCAAGAAGCTCGAAGAAACCCTGCCAAGTGCCTGATTTGCCCCGATTCACACAGACGTTCCAGGGTGAAACTCAGGCGGTGCGGGGGCTTGCGTCGACTAAAATCGCACACATCTACCGTGGCAATGGGCGGAAAGCGTGTCCGCCGCGTTGTCTTGACCGGGAAAAGGAGCCGCGGTGAACAATCAATGGTTCTCTAAAGTCGCTGTCTGGCTGGTGATCGCACTCGTGCTGTTCACCGTGTTCAAGCAGTTCGACCGCGGGGTGACGGCCTCAGGCCAGATGGGCTACTCGGAGTTCCTCGACGAGGTGCGTAACAAGCGCATCAAGAGCGTGGTCCTGCAGGAAAGCGGCGGCGGCAGCACCGAAATTCGCGCCCGCACCACCGACGACAAGGAAGTGCGCACCACCGCCACCTACCTCGACCGCGGTCTGGTGGGCGACCTGATCAACAACAACGTCAAGTTCGACGTCAAGCCGCGCGAGGAGCCCTCGTTCCTGCTCAGCCTGCTGGCGAGCTGGGGCCCGATCCTGCTGCTGATCGGCGTGTGGATCTACTTCATGCGCCAGATGCAAGGCGGTGGCAAGGGCGGCGCCTTCAGCTTCGGCAAGAGCAAGGCGCGCATGCTCGACGAGGCCAACAACACCACCACCTTCGCCGACGTCGCCGGCTGCGACGAGGCCAAGGAAGAGGTCAAGGAACTGGTCGACTTCCTGAAGGACCCGCAGAAGTTCCAGAAGCTCGGCGGCCGCATCCCGCGCGGCGTGTTGCTGGTCGGCCCCCCGGGCACCGGCAAGACGCTGCTGGCCAAGGCGATTGCCGGCGAGGCCAAGGTGCCGTTCTTCAGCATCTCCGGCTCCGACTTCGTCGAGATGTTCGTCGGTGTCGGCGCGGCGCGCGTGCGCGACATGTTCGAGCAGGCCAAGAAGAGCGCGCCCTGCATCATCTTCGTCGACGAAATCGACGCGGTCGGCCGCCACCGCGGTGCCGGCCTGGGTGGTGGCAACGACGAGCGAGAGCAGACGCTGAACCAGATGCTGGTCGAGATGGACGGTTTCGAGACCAACCTCGGCGTGATCGTGATGGCTGCGACCAACCGGCCGGACATCCTCGACCCGGCGCTGCTGCGCCCGGGCCGATTCGACCGGCAGGTCTACGTGACGCTGCCCGACGTGCGCGGCCGCGAGCAGATCCTGAACGTGCACATGCGCAAGGTACCGGTCGGCCAGGACATCCGCGCCGACATCCTGGCGCGCGGCACCCCGGGTTTCTCCGGCGCCGATCTGGCCAACCTCGTCAACGAGGCCGCTCTCTTCGCCGCGCGCCGCAACGGGCGTGTGGTCGAGATGGTCGACTTCGAGAAGGCGAAGGACAAGATCATGATGGGCCCCGAGCGCAAGTCCATGGTCATGCCCGAGGAAGAGCGCCGCAACACGGCCTACCACGAGGCAGGCCATGCGCTGGTCGCCAAGCTGATGCCCAAGACCGACCCGGTGCACAAGGTGACGGTCATTCCGCGCGGCCGCGCGCTGGGCGTGACCATGCAGTTGCCCGAGGGTGACCGCTACAGCATGGACAAGGAGCGCATGCTCTCGACCATCTCGGTACTGTTCGGGGGGCGCATCGCCGAAGAGGTGTTCATGCACCAGATGACCACCGGCGCCAGCAACGACTTCGAGCGCGCCACCGCGATCGCCCGCGACATGGTCACCCGCTACGGCATGACCGACGAACTCGGCCCGATGGTCTATGCCGAGAACGAGGGCGAGGTCTTCCTCGGCCGCTCGGTCACCAAGACCACCAGCATGTCGGAAGAGACGATGCGCAAGGTGGACGCGGTGATCCGCCGCATCATCGACGAGCAGTACACGATCGCGCGCAAGCTGATCGAGGACAACCAGGACAAGATGCACGCGATGGCCAAGGCGCTGCTCGAGTGGGAAACCATCGACGCCGACCAGATCGACGACATCATGGGCGGCCAGCCGCCGCGTCCGCCGAAGGACTGGACGCCGTCGTCGGGCAAGCCGACGACCGCGACGCCGCCAGTCAGCCCGGGCAGCGCCACGGCGACGGCCTGAGGCGCGTTCTGGCAGTTCTGGACGGGGCTTCGGCCCCGTTCGTCGTTTCCGGGAGTCCCCGAGCATGTTCTGGCAGACCACGCGCTTTCGCATCGACCTGAGCCGCCCGAAGGTGATGGGCATCGTCAACGTCACGCCCGACTCCTTTTCCGACGGTGGCCGCCACGACGACACGGCGGCGGCGCTGGCGCACTGCGAGAAGCTGCTGGCCGAAGGCGCCGACATCCTCGACATCGGCGGCGAGTCGACCCGCCCCGGCGCCGCGCCGGTGCCACTGGAGCAGGAACTGGCTCGCGTGTTGCCGGTACTCGACGGTGCGCTGAAGCTCGGCGTGCCGGTGTCGATCGACACGCTCAAGCCCGAAGTGATGTGGCGTGTGCTCGAACGCGGCGCCGACATCGTCAACGACATCAATGCACTGCGCCTGCCCGGCGCCGAGGATGCGGTGGCGGACCATCCCTCCTGCGGCGTCTGCCTGATGCACATGCGCGGCGACCCGGCGACGATGCAGCAGCGACCGGCCTACGACGACGTGGTCGCCGAGGTGAGCGACTTTCTGCGCGAGCGCATGGCGGCGCTGACCGTGCGAGGTGTGGACAGCGAGCGCATCGTGCTCGACCCCGGCATCGGCTTCGGCAAGAGTGTCGAGCACAACCTGGCGCTGCTGCGCCGTCAGCGCGAGCTGCTGGCGTTGGGCAGGCCGCTGCTGGTGGGCTGGTCGCGCAAGTCGACGCTGGGGGCGATCACCGGCCGCCCGGTCGACCAGCGCGTACCTGCCAGCGTGGCGGCGGCGCTGGCCTCGGTGCAGCTGGGCGCGCGGATCGTTCGTGTGCACGATGTCGCGGCCACCGTCGACGCCCTGAAGGTGTGGGATGGCGCGGGACTGGTCGGCTGACAGAATCCGCCGCGGAGGAATTCGATGAGCAGAACCTATTTCGGCACCGACGGCATTCGCGGCACGGTCGGCCAGGCGCCGATCACGCCCGACTTCATGCTGCGCCTCGGCCACGCCGTGGGCCGCGTGCTCAAGGCGAGCGACGAGCGTCCGACGGTGCTGATCGGCAAGGACACGCGCATCTCCGGCTACATGATCGAGTCGGCGCTGGAGGCCGGTTTTGCCTCGGCCGGCGTCGACGTGCTGATGACCGGGCCGCTGCCGACGCCCGGCGTGGCCTACATGACGCGCGCGCTGCGCCTGAGCCTGGGCGTGGTGATCAGCGCCTCGCACAACGCCTTCGAGGACAACGGCATCAAGTTCTTCTCGGCCCGCGGCGAGAAGCTGCCGGATGCCTGGGAGCAGCAGGTCGAGGCGATGCTGGAGCGCCCGGCGGAATGGGTCGACTCGGCGCGCCTGGGCAAGGTGCGCAAGCTCGAGGACGCGCGTGGCCGCTACATCGAGTTCTGCAAGAGCACCTTCAGCAACGATCTCTCGCTCAAGGGGCTGAAGATCGTGGTGGACGCGGCCCACGGTGCGGCCTCGCGCGTGGCGCCCAACGTCTTCCACGAGTTGGGCGCCGAGGTGATCGAGATCGGCTGCAGCCCCGACGGCATGAACATCAACGCCGGAGTCGGCGCCACCGCGCCGGCAGCGCTGGTCGGGGCGGTCAAGGAGCACCGTGCCGACTACGGTGTCGCGCTCGACGGTGACGCCGACCGGCTGCAGCTGGTGGACGCTGCCGGCCGGCTCTACAACGGTGACGAACTGCTCTACGTCATGGTGGCCGACCGCCTGGCCCAGCAGCAGCCGGTGCCCGGCGCCGTGGGCACCTTGATGACCAACATGGCAGTCGAGGTGGCCTTCAAGGAGCGCGGCGTGCCCTTCGTGCGCGCCAAGGTCGGCGACCGCTACATCCTCGAGGAGCTGGCGGCGCGCGGCTGGCAGCTCGGTGGGGAGGGCTCCGGCCACCTGTTGGCGCTGGACCGCCATACCACCGGCGACGGCATCGTCAGCGCGCTGCAGATCCTGCAGGCCGTGCGCCGCACCGGCCAGAC